>NZ_JAAGPL010000089.1:0-34008 GCF_017104785.1 Burkholderia sp. Ac-20353
TAGGCCGCGAAACGCCTCGGGCGCGGCAAGGACCGCTGAGATCATTCCGATGACCCACGTTTTCCTGCGCCGCGCGGCACGCGTCGCGCCCGCGCTGATCCTCGGCCTCGTCCCCGCGCTCGCCTGCGCGCAGGCGGCGGGCCTGCCCGCGTTCAATGCGGCCCCCGGCCCGCACGGCGGCACGACCTACTCGCTGAGCGTGCAGACGATGCTGCTGCTCACGATGCTGTCGTTCCTGCCGGCGATGCTGCTGATGATGACGAGCTTCACGCGCATCATCATCGTGCTGTCGCTGCTGCGGCAGGCGCTCGGCACCACGACGACGCCGCCGAACCAGGTGCTCGTCGGCCTCGCGATGTTCCTCACCTTTTTCGTGATGTCGCCGGTGCTCGACCGCGCGTACACGGACGGCTACAAGCCGTTCTCCGACGGCAGCGTGCCGATGGAGCAGGCCGTGCAGCGCGGCGTCGCGCCGTTCAAGACCTTCATGCTGAAGCAGACCCGCGAGACCGACCTCGCGCTGTTCGCGAAGATCTCGAAGGCCGCGCCGATGCAGGGCCCCGAAGACGTGCCGCTGTCGCTGCTCGTGCCCGCGTTCGTCACGAGCGAGCTGAAGACGGGCTTCCAGATCGGCTTCACGATCTTCATCCCGTTCCTGATCATCGACATGGTCGTCGCGAGCGTGCTGATGTCGATGGGGATGATGATGGTGTCGCCGTCCACCGTGTCGCTGCCGTTCAAGCTGATGCTGTTCGTGCTCGTCGACGGCTGGCAGCTGCTGATCGGCTCGCTCGCGCAGAGCTTCGCCTGATTGCCCGGAGCCGCCGATGACCCCTGAACAAGTGATGTCGCTCGCCCACCAGGCGATGATGGTCGGCCTGCTGCTCGCCGCGCCGCTGCTGCTGGTCGCGCTCGCGGTCGGCCTCGTCGTGAGCCTGTTCCAGGCCGCGACGCAGATCAACGAGACGACGCTGTCGTTCATCCCGAAGCTGCTCGCGGTGCTCGCGACGCTCGTGATCGCGGGGCCGTGGATGCTGACGACGATGCTCGACTACCTGCGGCAGACGCTGCTGCACGTCGCGACGCTCGGCGCGGGCTGAGCGGCGCGCGCGGCCCGCCCCCCGACGATGTTCTCGGTCACCTACGCGCAGCTCAACGCGTGGCTCACGGCGTTCATGTGGCCGTTCGTGCGGATGCTCGCGCTCGTCGCGACCGCACCGGTGACGGGCCATGCGTCGGTACCCGTGCGCGTGAAGATCGGCGTCGCCGCGTTCATCGCGCTGATCGTCGCGCCGACGCTCGGGGCCATGCCGGCCGTCACCGCGTTTTCCGCCGAGGGGATCTGGATCGTCGTCACGCAGTTCCTGATCGGCGCCGCGATGGGCTTCGCGATGCAGGTCGTGTTCGCCGCGGTCGAGGCCGCCGGCGACGTGATCGGCCTGTCGATGGGCCTCGGCTTCGCGACCTTCTTCGATCCGCACACGAGCGGCGCGACGCCGGTGATGGGCCGCTTCCTGAACGCGGTCGCGATCCTCGCGTTCCTCGCGTTCGACGGCCACCTGCAGGTGATAGCCGCGCTCGCCGCGTCGTTCCAGGCGCTGCCGGTGTCGGCCGACCTGCTGCACGCGCCCGGCTGGCGTACGCTCGCGATGTTCGGCACGACGGTGTTCCAGATGGGGCTGCTGCTCGCGCTGCCGGTGGTTGCGGCGCTCCTGATCGCGAACCTCGCGCTCGGCATCCTGAACCGCGCGGCGCCGCAGATCGGGATCTTCCAGGTCGGCTTCCCGGTCACGATGCTGGTCGGCCTGCTGCTCGTGCAGCTGATGGTGCCGAACATGGTGCCGTTCTTCAGGCACCTGTTCGATATCGGGCTCGATGCGATGGGGCGGATCGCGATCGGCTGGCGCTAGCCGCCGTCCCGGCCCCCGCCTCCGCACCGTCCATTCGTCGGAACAGATTGCTGGAAAACCCCTAAAGGAAACGCCGGCCCGCGAAAGGTAGCGGAAGGTTTCGCGTCTCTATACTCGTTGCAACGATGCAAGAAGCATCGCGCCATACGGACAACGAACGGAGACAACCCGATGCGACCCATCCTGCGCCACCTCGCCGTTGCAGCCAGCCTGACCTGCGCGCTCGCCGCGCACCCCGCCCTCGCCGCAGACGACGGCGGCAAGATCACGATCATGGTCGGCGGGATCGCGAAGCTGATCTACCTGCCCGCGCGCCTGACCCAGGAACTCGGCTACTTCAAGGACGAAGGCCTCGACGTCGAGCTGCTGTCGCAACCGGCCGGCGTCGACGCCGAGAACGAGCTGCTCGCAGGCGCCGTGCAGGGCGTCGTCGGCTTCTACGACCACACGATCGACCTGCAGAGCAAGGGCAAGGACGTGAAGGCGATCGCCGTGTTCGGCCAGGTGCCGGGCGAGGTCGAGATGGTGTCGACCAAGGCCGCGCCGACCTTCAAGTCGATGGCCGATTCCAAGGGCAAGACGCTCGGCGTGACGGGCCTCGGCTCGTCGACGAGCTTCCTGACCCAATACCTCGCGCTGCAGCACGGCGTGCAGTCGACGCAGTACACGATGCTGCCGGTCGGCGCCGACGCGAGCTTCATCGCCGCGATCAAGCAGGGCCGGATCGACGCCGGGATGACGACCGAGCCGACCGTGTCCGCGCTCGAGAAGATGGGCGACGCGAAGGTGCTGGTCGACATGCGCACCGTCGACGGCACGCGCGCGGCGCTCGGCGGCACCTACCCGGCCGCGAGCCTGTACGTGCAGTCCGCATGGGCCGATGCGCACAAGGCGCAGGCCGTGAAGCTCGCGCACGCGTTCGCGAAGACGATGCAGTTCATCCATACGCACAGCGCCGAGGACATCGCCGCGAAGATGCCGGCCGACTACCAGAAGGACAAGGCGCTGTACGTGACCGCGCTGAAGGCGTCGCTGCCGATGTACACGGCCGACGCGAAGATGCCGGCCGACGGCCCGGCGACCGTGCTGAAGGTGCTGTCGGCGTTCAACCCGTCGGTGAAGGGCAAGCACATCGACCTCGCGCGTACCTACACCAACGATTTCGTGACCGCGAAGTAAGCGCAAAGCCAGCGCCGCGGCGGACGATCCCGCCGCCCCGCTCCCCCGTTCCGGCCCGGCTGACCGGCCCCGGCGCCGCTCCCAAGGCAGCGTCTTCCACCCGCAGGACGAATGCGATGACCCAGGCAGTTTCACCGAGCACACCGGCGATCGAGTTTCGCAACGTGTCGTGCCGATTCATTTCCCCGGAAGGCAAGGCGACCGTCGCGCTGCGCGACTTCAGCATGAGCGTCGCGCGCGGCGAATTCATCGCGATCGTCGGTCCGACTGGCTGCGGCAAGTCGACGACGCTGAACATGATCACCGGGCTGCTGAAGCCTGCTTCCGGCGAGGTGCGCGTGATGGGCCGCCCGGTCGACGGGATCGACCCGCGCATCGGCTTCGTGTTCCAGGCCGACGCGGTGTTCCCGTGGCGCAACGTGATCGACAACGTCGCGGCGGGCCCGCTGTTTCGCGGCCGCTCGAAGGACGTCGCGTATGCGCAGGCCGAGGAATGGATCCGCAAGGTCGGCCTCGACAAGTTCACGAAGCACTACCCGCACCAGTTGTCGGGCGGCATGCGCAAGCGCGTCGCGCTCGCGCAGACCTTCATCAACCAGCCGGAAATCCTGCTGATGGACGAGCCGTTCTCCGCGCTCGACATGCAGACCCGCACGCTGATGCAGGACGAGCTGCTGCAGCTCTGGTCCGCGAACAAGGGCTCGGTCGTGTTCGTCACGCACGACCTGGAAGAAGCGATCGCGCTCGCGGACCGCGTGTTCGTGCTGACCGCGCGCCCGGCGACGCTCAAGCGCGTGTACGAGATCGACCTGCCGCGCCCGCGCGTCACGTCCGAGATTCGCTATCACCCGCATTTCATCGAAATTTCCAAGGACATCTGGCACGACCTGCGCGAAGAAGTGCAGATCGGCTGAACGCAGCAAGAACAGGACAGGACAGGAGCATGACTGACATGACGCTTCCCCCCACCGCCATTCCGGCGACGTCGCTCGAGGACGAGCAGCGTGCCGCGCAGATCCGGCTGCGCCGCCGCCGGCAACTCATCATCGGCCTGCGAATCGCCGTGCTCGTCGTCGTGCTGGGCGGCTGGGAACTGGCCGCGCGGCTCAAGTGGATCGACCCGTTCTTCTTCTCGATGCCGTCGCTGATCTATGAGCAGATCGTGGACTGGTTCGTGAACGGCACGTCGCAGGGCCCGCTGCTCACGCAGGTCTGGGTGACGCTCGAGGAAACCTCGATCGGCTTCGTGATCGGCTCGGTCGCCGGCGTGATCTGCGGGATCGTGCTCGGCCGCAACAAGCTGATGTCCGACGTGTTCGGTCTCTATATTCAGATCGCGAACTCGATTCCGCGCGTCGTGCTCGGCTCGATCTTCGTGATCGCGCTCGGCCTCGGGATGGCGTCGAAGATCGCGCTCGCCGTCGTGATGGTGTTCTTCGTCGTGTTCGGCAATGCGTTCCAGGGCGTGCGCGAAGCAGACCGCTACCTGATCGCGAATGCGCAGATCCTCGGCGCGTCGCGCCGGCAGATCACGACGTCGGTCGTGATCCCGTCCGCGCTGAGCTGGATTCTCGCAAGCCTGCACGTGAGCTTCGGCTTCGCGCTGGTCGGTGCGGTGGTCGGCGAGTTCCTGGGTTCCAAGCAGGGTATCGGCCTGTTAATCTCCACGGCCCAGGGCGCGTTCAACGCGAGCGGCGTGTTCGCGGCGATGATCGTGCTGGCCGTCGTCGCGCTGGCCGCCGACTATCTGCTGACCACGCTGGAGAAGCGCTTGCTGAAGTGGCGTCCCGCCGCGTTCTGAGCGCCGTACGACAAGGTATGACACCGACCGCGCCTGAGGCCTTCCCGGCCCCGGCGCGGTTCGGCATTGCGGAGAAGGAGCGAGAACGGATGACGCACAGCCTGCGCGGGCGGCTGCTCTGGTGGCTGCTGCTGCCGCTCACGGTGTTCGTGCTGATCGCGGGCGCGATGTCGTACGACACCGCACGCCGCACCGCCGATCTCGTGCAGGACAGCGCGCTCGTCGCGTCCGCGCGCACGATCGGCGAGGATGTCGAGTGGCGAAACGGCTACCTCGCGGCCGACGTGCCGCCCGCCGCGCTGGAGATTTTCGAGTCGCCGTCGCGCGATTCGGTGTTCTACAAGGTGATCGACGGCCACGGCCGGCTGCTCACGGGCAATCCCGAGCTCGACGTGCCCGCGCAGCACGGCGTCGAGCCGGCGCTGTACAACACCGCGCTCGACGGCATTGCGCTGCGCGCGGTCGCGTACGACCGCGAGCTGTACAACGAAGGCCAGGTGGAGACGGTGACGGTTGCGGTCGCGAAGACGACGCGCTCGCGCGGCGCGATGCTCGACACGATCTGGCGGCCGCAGCTCGCGCGCCTGTCGCTGATGCTGCTGCTCGCGGTCGTGCTCGTGTATCTCGGCCTCACGTTCGAGCTGCGGCCGCTGATGAAGCTGAAGGACGACGTCGCGGACCGCGGGCCGATGGAGCTGGAGCCGATCCGCCCCGAACGGCTGCAGCACGAGTTGCGGCCGATCGTCGACGCGATCAACCAGTGCATCGCGCGGCTGAACACGCATACCGCGACGCAGCGGCGCTTCATCGCCGACGCCGCGCACCAGCTGCGCACGCCGATCGCGGTGCTCGACACGCAGATCCAGTACGCGCAGCAGCGCGAGCGCGACGATCCGGAGCTGACCGCGATGCTCGACAGCATGCAGCGCAGCAGCCGCAAGATGGCCGACGTGACCGACAAGCTGCTGCTGCTCGCGCACGCGGAGGCGACGCCGTCGACGCTGCTGACCCATCGCGTCGATCTCGCCGCGGTGGTGTCGAGCGTGCTGGAGGAGGAGATCGTGCTCGCGCAGCGGCGCAATATCGACCTCGGCGCCGATCTCGGCGAACATCTCGACGTGACGGGCAGCGACAGCCTGCTGACCGCACTGGTGATGAACCTCGTCGACAACGCGGTGCGCTATACGCAGCCGGGCGGCTGCGTGACGGTCGCCGCGCGCCGCGACGGCGACACGGTCGTGCTCGACGTGATCGACAACGGCCCCGGCATTCCGGCGGAGGCGCGCCCGCACGTGTTCAAGCGCTTCTACCGCGTGTCGAGCGATACTGAAGGATCGGGGCTCGGCCTCGCGATCGTGCGCGAGATCGCGCAGGCGCACGGCGGGATGGCGTCGCTCGCGCCGGGGCCCGGCAACCGCGGGATCGTCGTGACGGTGCGGCTGCCCGCGTATGTTTGAAGAGATGCTGCGATGAAACTCCTGCTGGTCGAAGACAACGCCGAACTTGCGCACTGGGTCGTGAACCTGCTGCGCGGCGAGGATTTCGCGGTCGATTGCGTCGGCGACGGCGAAGGCGCCGATGCGGTGCTGAAAACCGAGCGCTACGACGCGGTGCTGCTCGACATGCGGCTGCCGGGCATCAGCGGCAAGGAAGTCCTCGCGCGCTTGCGGCGCCGCAACGACAACGTGCCGGTGCTGATGCTGACCGCGCACGGCTCGGTCGACGACAAGGTCGACTGCTTCGGCGCGGGTGCCGACGACTACGTCGTGAAGCCGTTCGAATCGCGCGAGCTGGTCGCGCGGATCCGGGCGCTGATCCGCCGCCAGGCGGGCGTCGGCGCGACGCAGCTCGTGTGCGGCGATCTCGTCTATGCGTTCGGCACGCGCGAATTCCGCTGCCACGACGTGCCGCTCACGCTGCGCCGCCGCGAACACGCGATCCTCGAGACGCTGATGCTGCAGCAGAACAAGACCGTGTCGAAGGCGCGGCTGATGGACAGCGTGTTCGCGCTCGACGACGAGCCGAGCGCGGACGCGATCGACATCTACATCCACCGGCTGCGCAAGCACCTCGCGGGCAGCACGGCCGAGATCATCACGCTGCGCGGGCTCGGCTACATCCTGCGCGCGAAAGCAGCGCAAGGCTGACGCCGCGCGCCCCCACGGCCTGCCGCCCGGGCGGCAGCGCTCGCGCACGCCCGTGCACGCCTGTGCTTTGTCGCGCGCCATCCTTTCCCACTGTTGTATTCACGCACACACGGCGCGCTTCCGCACGTGGCGCGGACCCTCCGCTCTCCCCCGTCCGCACGGCCTCTGGCGTCCTTCAGGAGTCCCGTGCGTCGCTGTCGTTCGGTGTTTTCACTGATCGGATCCGCGCTCCCGCGAAAGCGGCGCGAAGGGTTGCGCGGCCTACGATGCTACGCGTCGGTCATCTCGCTAGGGCCGGCAGGACATGGCATACATTGCGTACTGCCAACAACCGAATTTCAATGCGGCAGCTCGGAGGAGACGATCTTGAAACGAAAATACCTGGCCCTTTCCATCGCGGCGGGGCTGTGCGCTACGACGCAGGCGCACGCACAATCGAGCGTGCAGCTCTATGGCCTGATGGACCTGAGCTTCCCGACCTACCGCACGCATGCCGACGCGAACGGCAAGCACGTGATCGGCATGGGCAACGACGGCGAGCCGTGGTTCAGCGGCAGCCGCTGGGGCCTGCGGGGCGCTGAAGACATCGGCGGCGGCACGAAGATCATCTTCCGCCTCGAAAGCGAATTCGTGGTCGCGAACGGCCAGATGGAAGATCCTGGCCAGATCTTCGACCGCGATTCGTGGGTCGGCGTCGAGGACGAGCGCTTCGGCAAGCTGACGGCCGGCTTCCAGAACACGATCGCGCGCGACGCGGCCGCGATCTACGGCGACCCGTACGGTTCCGCGAAGCTCACCACGGAAGAAGGCGGCTGGACCAACTCGAACAACTTCAAGCAGATGATCTTCTACGCGGCCGGCCCGACCGGCACGCGCTACAACAACGGTCTCGCGTGGAAGAAGGTGTTCAGCAACGGCATCTTCGCGGCTGCGGGCTATCAGTTCAGCAACTCGACCCAGTTCGCGACCGGCTCCGCCTATCAGCTCGCGCTCGGCTACAACGGCGGGCCGTTCAACGTGTCGGGATTCTACAACCACGTGAATCACGACGGTTTCAGGAACCAGACGTTCTCGGTCGGCGGCAACTACGCGTTCAGCATCGTGCGCGTGAACGCCGGCTACTTCCGCTACAACGGCGACCAGGGCTCGCTCGGCCAGCGCCACGACGACGCGTGGACCGTGTCGCTGAAGGTCGCGCCGAAGGGCCCGCTCGACTACGAGCTCGGCTACCAGCAGATGCGCATCAAGAACGCCGCGTACAACTCGGACGGCTTCACGCCGAACGCGAACCTCGGTGCGTTCAGCCTGACGAACGGCGTCGGCAACGGCTTCAAGGAGACGATCTACGGGTCGGTGTTCTATCACCTGAGCAAGCGCACCGAAGTCTATCTGGCCGGCGACTACATGAAGCTGCATGGCGGCTACAAGGTGTCGTCGACGTTCGGCGCGACCAACCAGCTCGAGCTGACGACCGGTATCCGTACCCGCTTCTGACCCTGCTTTAGACCTTGCTTCAGACCCCGGACGGGGCGCGCCGCGCCCTGCCGGTTTTCTCCGTTCCAGGACGCTCCCTCGGGCACGGCGGCGCAACGCGTCGTCCGTGCCCTTTTTTTCGCCGCACGTTCCGCTCCCTTTTTCCGGTGCTTTTTTCGGTGCCGATCCGGCCCGCGCGCCACACGCTGCGACAACCGGGCGGCCGCCCCGCGCCGTCCGCCTGGCGGGCGATCCGGGCCGGTGCGCACATTTCGGCGCACATCGGCGCTTGACCTCGGCCGACCGACTCGCTAGCGTTTCGGGTTCGCCCGCCGCGGCGCCCGACCTCCGGGCGCGTCGCGGCCGGGCCCAGGATGGAAAAAGACGATGCAGAAACTCGATGCGGCGAGCCCGCAGGCGATGTCGACGGACTTCACCGCCGACAACGTCGCGCGCCTGAAGGCGCTGTTCCCCGAACTCGTGACCGAGGGCCCTGACGGCGCGTCGGTCGACGTCGACGCGCTGAAGGCGCTGGTCGGCGATCGCACGGTCGGCGACGCCGACGAAAGATACGGTTTTCACTGGCACGGCAAGCGCCGTGCGCGCCAGGCCGCGCTCACGCCGTCGACCGGCACGCTGCGGCCCTGCCCGGCCGACAGCGTCGCGTGGGACGACACGCGCCACCTCGTGATCGAGGGCGACAACCTCGACGTGATGAAGCTGCTGCACAAGAGCTACGCGGGCAAGGTGAAACTGGTCTATATCGACCCGCCGTACAACACCGGCAGCGATTTCGTCTATCCGGACGACTTCAGCGACAGCCTGCGCCACTACCTCGCGGTCACGGGCCAGACGGACGGCGGCGTGAAGCGCAGCACCAACACCGAGGCGAACGGCCGGTTCCACACCGACTGGCTGAACATGATGTACCCGCGCCTGAAGCTCGCGCACGCGCTGCTGTCCGACGCCGGCGTGCTCGCCGTGCACATCGACGAGCACGAGGTGCATGCGCTCGTGCTGATGCTGCGCGAGATCTTCGGCGAGGAGAACGAGCTCGGCGTCGCCGTGTGGGACAAGCGCAATCCGAAGGGCGACGCGCGCGGCGTCGCGTACCAGCACGAATCGCTCGTGCTGTTCGCGCGCAACGCGGAGGCGCTGCATGATGCGACGCCACTGAAGCGGCCGAAGCGCAACGCGCAGCGGATGCTCGACGCCGCGTACGACGCGGTGCGCCGCAGCGGGACGCCCGCCGACGCCGCGCAGATGTACCGCGCGTGGGTCAAGGCGCAGACGAACCTGTCCGGCGGCGAAGTGATGTACGACCGGCTGTCGGAGAGCGGGCGCGTGTACCGCCTCGTGTCGATGGCGTGGCCGAACAAGAAGAAGGCGCCGGACGAATACTTCGTGCCGCTCGTCCACCCCGTCACCGGCAAGCCGTGCGCGATGCCCGAGCGCGGCTGGCGCAATCCGCCTGCGACGATGCAGGCGCTGCTCGAGCGCGGGCTGATCGAGTTCGGCGCGGACGAAACCACGCAGCCGCAGCGGATCTACTATCTCGACGAGAACATGTACGAGAACGTGCCGTCGGTGCTGCCGTTCGCCGGCACCGACGACGTGCTGCTGAAGACGCTCGGCGTGCCGTTCGAGCAGCCGAAGCCGGTCGACTTCGCGGCGGCCGTGATCGGCTGGTGCACGCGCGGCGACGATATCGTCGTCGACTGCTTCGCGGGTTCCGGCTCGACCGGCCATGCGGTGATGCAGCTGAACGCGACCGACGGTGGCGCGCGCCGCTACGTGCTCGTGCAGCTGCCCGAGCCGCTCGACCGGCACGACAAGGCGCAGCAGGCCGCGGCCGAGTTCTGCGCGAAGCTGAAGAAGCCCGCGACGCTCGCCGAGGTGACCAAGGAACGGCTGCGCCGCGCCGCGCAGCAGGTCGCGCGCGACTTCCCGGAAAGCGGCGGCGACCTCGGGTTCCGCGTGTACCGGCTCGATACGACCAACGTGATCGAGTGGGATCCGCGCCGCAACGACTTCGACCATGCGCTGTTCGCATCCGTCGAGCACGTGAAGACCGGCCGCACCGACGACGACCTGCTCGCCGAACTGACGCTGAAGCTCGGCCTCGACCTGTGCACGCCGGTCACGCATCACGTGATCGCCGGCAAGACGGTCCACCTGATCGGCGACACGCTCGTTGCATGCTTTGACGCGCGCGTGTCGCGCGACGACGCCGAACCGCTCGCCGACGGGATCGTCGCGCTGCTCGACGCGCACGGCACGACGCGCGACGTCACGTGCCTGTTCCGCGACAGCGGCTTCGTCGACGACGTCGCGAAGCTCAATCTCGCCGCGCTGCTCGAGCAGCACGGCGTGAAGCGCGTGCGGAGCCTGTGATGCGGCTGCATTTCGAAGCGGACCTCGACTACCAGCGCGACGCGATCGACGCGGTCTGCGACCTGTTTCGCGGCCAGGAAGCGTGCCAGGGCGACTTCAGCGTGCTCGCGAACGCGGCGCCCGGCACGACGGCCGCCGCGCAGGCTGCGCTCGGCTTCGCGCTGTCGGAGCGCGGCGTCGGCAACCACCTGTCGATCACCGACGACGCGCTCGCGCGCAACCTCGCCGACGTGCAGCTGCGCGGCGGGCTGCCGCCGTCCGGCGACCCCGCGTCGCGCGACTTCACGGTCGAGATGGAGACCGGCACCGGCAAGACCTATGTCTACCTGCGCACGATCTTCGAGCTGAACCGCCGCTACGGCTTCACGAAGTTCGTGATCGTCGTGCCGTCGATCGCGATCAAGGAAGGCGTGCACAAGACGCTGCTGATCACCGAGGATCACTTCCGCGGGCTGTATGCGGGCGTGCCGTACGACTACTTCCTGTACGACTCGGCGAAGCTCGGCCAGGTGCGCCACTTCGCGGCGAGCGCGGCGATCCAGATCATGGTGATGACGGTCGCCGCGATCAACAAGAAGGACATCAACAACCTCTACAAGGACAGCGAGAAGACCGGCGGCGAAAAGCCGATCGACCTGATCCGCGCGACACGGCCGATCGTGATCGTCGACGAGCCGCAGAGCGTCGACGGCGGCCTCGAGGGGCGCGGCCGCGAGGCGCTCGCCGCGATGGCGCCGCTGTGCACGCTGCGCTATTCGGCGACGCACGTCGACCGGCACCACATGGTGTACCGGCTCGATGCGGTCGACGCGTACGAGCGCAAGCTCGTCAAGCAGATCGAGATCGCGTCGGCGATCGTCGAGGATGCGCACAACAAGCCGTATCTGCGGCTCGTCGGCGTGTCGAACCGGCGCGGCGCGATCGCCGCGCGCGTCGAGCTCGATGTCGCGACCACGGCCGGCGTGAAGCGCCAGATCGTGTCGGTAACCGACGGCGACGATCTCGCGCGCGTGACGAAGCGCGACCTGTATGACGGCTTGCGGATCGGCGAGGTGCACGCGGCGAAGGGCGCCGAGTACATCGAGCTGCGCAGCCCCGCAGGCGAATCGTTCCTGTCGCTCGGCGAAGCGTACGGCGACATCGACACGCTCGCCGTGCAGCGCGAGATGATCCGCCGCACGATCCGCGAGCATCTCGACAAGGAGCTGCGGCTCTCCGAGCGCGGCGTGAAGGTGCTGTCGCTGTTCTTCGTCGATTCGGTGGAGCGCTACCGTCGGTATGACGAGAACGGGACGCCCGTGAAGGGCGACTACGCGCGGATCTTCGAAGAGGAATACGCGCGCGCCGCGCGTGTGCCTGCGTATCGCGCGCTGTTCGACGGCGTCGACGTCGCGCGCGAGGTCGAGGCTGCGCACAACGGCTACTTCTCGATCGACCGCAAGGGCGGCTGGACCGACACGAGCGAAAGCAGCGCCGCGAGCCGCGAAAACGCGGAGCGCGCGTATGGCCTCATCATGCGCGAGAAGGAAGCGCTGCTGTCGTTCGACACGCCGCTCAAGTTCATCTTCTCGCACTCGGCGCTGAAGGAAGGCTGGGACAACCCGAACGTGTTCCAGATCTGCACGCTGCGCGACATCCAGACCGAGCGCGAGCGCCGCCAGACGCTCGGCCGCGGGCTGCGCCTGGCCGTCGACCAGGACGGCGAACGGGTGCGCGACGCGGGCGTGAACACGCTCACCGTGATCGCGACCGAACGCTACGAGAGCTTCGCGGAGAACCTGCAGAAGGAGATCGAGGCCGATACGGGGATCCGCTTCGGGATCGTCGAGGAACACCAGTTTGCGGCGCTTGCGGTGCAGGAAGGCGACGGGCCCGCGCACGCGCTCGGCATCGAGCTGTCGCGGGTGCTGTGGACGCACCTGCACGAATGCGGCTACATCGACGCGCAGGGCAAGGTGCTCGACCGGCTGAAGGATGCGCTGCGGCAGAGCGCACTCGTGCTGCCGGGCGCGTTCGAGGTGCTGCGCACCGCGATCGTCGCGACGCTGCGCAAGCTGTCGGGCCGCTTCGCAGTGCGCAACGCGGACGAACGCCGCGCGGTTGAGCTGCGCCGCGACGCGGCAGGCAAGGCCGTCGTGCTCGGCGACGAGTTCCGCACGCTGTGGGACCGCATCAAGCACCGCACCGTATACCGCGTGCAGTTCGACAACACGAAGCTCGTACAGGACTGCGCGGCTGCGCTGCGCGACGCGCCGGACGTCGCGCGCGCACGGCTGCAGTGGCGCAAGGCCGAGATCGACATTGGCCAGGCGGGTGTCGAGGCGATCGAGGTCGCGGGCGCCGGCACGGTGCTGATCGACGAAGGCGAGCTGCTGCTGCCCGACCTGCTCACCGAGTTGCAGGACCGCACGCAGCTCACGCGCCGCTCGCTCGCGACGATCCTCGCGGACAGCGGCCGGCTCGACGATTTCCGTGTGAACCCGCAGCAGTTCATCGCGCTCGCGGCCGACGCGATCAACCGCTGCAAGCGGTTCGCGCTCGTCGACGGCATCTCGTACCGCAAGCTCGGCGACCGCCACGTGCACGCGCTCGAATCGTTCGAGAACGACGTGCTGACGGGCTACCTGCGCAACCTGCGCGTGGACGCGCGCAAGGCGATCCACGACGCGGTGATCTGCGAAACGGACGCCGAGCGCGCGTTCGCCGACGCGCTCGAGGCGCACGACGACGTGACGCTGTACGCGAAGCTGCCCGCGTGGTTCAAGGTGGCGACGCCGCTCGGCAGCTATCACCCGGACTGGGCGGTGCTCGCACGCGAGGACGGCGACGCGCGGCTGTACTTCGTCGTCGATACGCCGGGCGACGCCGACGACGGCGCACTGCGCGAGCACGAACGCGCGAAGCTCGCGTGCGGCGAAGCGCATTTCCGCGCGCTCGCTGACGGCGCTGCGCCCGCGCGCTACGTGCGTGCACGCAGCGTCGACGCGCTGTTCGGGCGCGTGGCGCCGGCGCTCGACGCAGGCTGACGCGTTACGGCCACGGCGCGCCGATGCGCGCGCCGTGCCGCCGGGCTGGCGGCAATTTCCGCCGGTCATCTCCCCCATCACCTCCCCCCACCGCGGCCGGCATGACGCGCCGCAACAACGTTGTACGCGCCCCTTCTTCCATTGCCGTTCCGGCAAGCGCCACGCGCATCGTCGCTCGCCTGAAAGCTTGCGGCCGCAAGCGCCGTGCCCGGCCGGTTACGCCTCGTTGCAATTTTGGAGCGATGTGTTGCCGGGCCGGCACTATGCTCCGGGCACCCACACAAGAAAGAAGGAGGGGTTTCCATGAACACCTTGTTCAAGGCGCTCGCGGGCGCGTCCGTCGCCGCGCTTGCGCTCACGCTGGCCGGCTGCGGCGGCGGTGACGGCGGCGGCAGCCCTAGCGGGCAGAACGGCACGCTGCACGTCGCGATGACGGATGCACCGTCGTGCGGCTTCGATCACGTTTTCGTGACCGTGTCGCAGGTGCGCGTCAACATGAATTCGAACGCCGGCGACAACGACGCCGGCTGGTCGACGGTCTCGCTGCCGGCGGCGCAGAAGATCGACCTGCTGTCGCTGACCAACGGCACGCTCGCCGACCTTGGCCAGACCGCGCTGCCGGCCGGCCAGTACCAGCAGATCCGCCTCGTGCTCGCGCAGAATCAAGGCAACACGCTCGCGAACTCGGTCGTGCCGACGGGCGGCACCGAGCAGCCGCTGCAGACGCCGAGCGCAACGCAAAGCGGCATCAAGATCATCAGCCCGTTCACCGTACAGCCGAACACGCTCGTCGACCTCGTGCTCGACTTCAACGCGTGCAAGTCGGTCGTGCAGCACGGCAACGGCTCGTTTGCGCTGAAACCCGTCGTGACCGCGACACCGACTGTCGTCAGCGGCGCAATCTCGGGCTTCGTCGCGCCGACCGAAGCGGGCGCGACCGTGTATGCGGAACAGGGCGGGCAGATCGTGCGCGGCACGGTGGCCGACAGCACCGGCAAGTTCGTGCTGTCGCCGCTGATCCAGAGCTCGACGCAGGGCAACTACGACGTCGTGATCGTGCAGAACAATGTCGCGTCGGGCATCGTCCGCGCGGTGCCGGTGACCGTCAACACGGCCACGGCCGTGTCGACGTCGAACGTGCCGATCGCACTGCCGGCCTCGACGATGAGCACGGTCAGCGGCACCGTGACGCCGAGCGCGACTGCGCTGGTGCGTGCGCTGCAGTCGATCAATGCGACGCCGTACGAGATCACGTCGGCAAACGCGAACCTGGATACCGGCTTCTATGCGCTGTCGGTGCCGACCGCCGCGCCGATCGTCGGCACGTTTACGGGTTCACTGCCGGTCGCGCTCGCCGCGGTGCCGACCGCCGCCAGCCAGTACACGATCGAGGCGGACGCGGCGTCGGGCGCGACGCAGGCGACGGCCGTCAACGCGACGACCAGCCAGACGAACGTCAATTTCACGTTCTGATGAAGGGAGCGCGACGTGCTGGTCGCGCAACGGAAAGGGCCGCATGCGGCCCTTTCCTCATATGACGGAGCATCGAATGAACAAGAAGATGATCGCGCTCTTCGCAGCCGCCGGCGTGCTCGGCCTGCTGGGCGGATGCGCGGTGTACGTGCCGGGTGCGCCCGTCGTGGTCGCGCCGCAAGGCGGCCCGGGCAACGGCTTCTGTCCGCCCGGGCAGGCGAAGAAAGGCAACTGCTGAGCGTTTCGCGCAGGCATGAGAAAGGGCGCCCTCGGGCGCCCTGTTCGTTGGTGCTCGTTTGTGCTTCGCGCGTTGTGCAGCGCGCTTACAGCGTACGGCCGAACCCGTGATGCTTCGCGTGGTGCGTCGTATGTGCGGTGTGCGCGGTGTGCGACGTATGGCCGTGTGCGTGGCCGTGGCCCGGCTGCTCGCCCGAGCGATCGGCGATCGTGTCCGAACGGTCGGCCGCGCGCGCCAGGCCCTTGTCGCGGTCGCCGGACTTGAAGCCGTTCGAATGGGACATCGCTTCGCCGCTCATGTGGCCACCGGACATGCCGCCGGCGTTACCGCCAACACCGCCCGCGCCATGACCGCCGCCGCCACCATTGCCACCGCCATTACCGCCAGCTGCCGCGTGAGCCGAGACCGCGCCGAGCGCGAGGAGTGCCGCTGCGAGCGCGGGCAGGAAGCGTCGTTGTTTCATCTTTTGCTCCTTGGAGCGCATTGAGGTGATTGCATTGTATGAATGCGCGAATTGTCTGCTGCAGCACGTTGTAAATATTCGTAACGCCGCGTTCCAAACGCATTGATCAGATCATTGCGCGGGTGTTGGTGCACGGTGGCGCGGCAGTTGAAACGCTGCGCGTGCGGCGCGACACTCGCGTTGTATCCCGACACTGACTTTGAGCCGACTAAGGCCGCGTCCCGCACGCGTGCCGCGCAGCGCTTCGGAGGCCAGATGGATTCACGCACCGCCGTATCGTCCCGTCCCGCGATCCCGCGCACCGTGTGGGCGCTCGGTTTCGTCAGCCTGCTGATGGACCTGTCGTCCGAACTCGTGCACGCGCTGCTGCCCGTCTATCTGGTGACGACGATGGGGATGAGCGTCGCCGCGCTCGGCGTGCTCGAAGGCGCGGCCGAATCGACCGCGCTGCTCGTCCGGATCTTCTCCGGCGCGATCAGCGACTGGTTCGGCCGCCGCAAGGTGCTGCTGCTCGCGGGCTACGGGCTCGCGGCGCTGACCAAGCCGCTGTTCCCGCTCGCGCACGGGCCCGGCCTCGTGATCGCCGCGCGGCTCGTCGACCGGTTCGGCAAGGGCGTTCGCGGCGCGCCGCGCGATGCACTCGTCGCCGATATCGCCCCGCCGGAGATTCGCGGCGCGTGCTTCGGGCTGCGCCAGTCGATGGATACGGCCGGCGCGGTCGGCGGCCCGCTGCTCGCGATCGCGTTGATGTTCGCGTTCGCGGATCACATCCGCACGGTGCTGTGGTTCGCCGTGGTGCCGGCGGTTGCGACGGTCGTCGTGCTGCTGTTCGGCGTGCGCGAGCCAGACGACGCGCGGGTCGGCCGACCGTTCCGCTCGCCATTCGACCGGCGCGCGCTGCGTGCGTTTTCCGGACGCTACTGGTTCGTGGTCGCGGTCGGCGCGACCTTCACGCTCGCGCGCTTCAGCGGCGCATTCCTCGTGCTGCGTGCGCAGCAGACCGGGATCGACATCGCGTGGATTCCGTCGGTGATGGTCGTGATGAGCCTCGCGTACACGCTGTCCGCGTGGCCGGTCGGGATCGTGTCGGACCGCGTCGATCGCCGCGCACTGCTCGCGATCGGAATGGCGCTGTTGATCGCCGCCGACCTGCTGCTCGGCGCGCACGCGGACATCGCAACGGTGCTGACCGGCGTCGCGGTGTGGGGACTGCACATGGGCTTCACGCAGGGCATCCTCGCGACGATGGTCGCCGACACCGCACCGGCAGAATGGCGCGGCACCGCGTTCGGGCTGTTCAATCTCGCGAGCGGCGTCGCGATGCTGCTCGCGAGCGCGATTGCCGGATGGATCTGGCAGCGCTTTGGGGCGCCCGCGACATTCTTCACGGGGGCGGCGATCGTGGTCGTGCCGCTCGCGATGTGTGCGTTTGCGCCGGGACGGACCGGGCGCTGAAGTGACCGGCGGACGCATGACCGAAGTCATGCGCCCGCCGCGGGCGCGCTTACTGCGCCGGTTGAACGCCCTGCGCGGCGGCGGCCTTGCGTTGCGCGGCCTGTTCCTCGGCTTGCTTCTTCGCCATGTGGTGGCCGACGATGCAGCCGCCGACCGCGCCCACCACCGCATGGTGGCCTGCGTAGTGGCCGGCGACGCCGCCCACGACCGCGCCCTTCATGCAGCCCGCCGCGTGCGCGCTACCGATCGATGCGAGCGCGACGCCAGCGGCGAGCGCGAACAGCCTGATGTGTCGAATGGTGGTCATGCGGTCACTCTCCTCGTCGTTGCGAGCCGGTTATTCGTATTAGTTGCGCGTAAGTTGCGCGTATCAGTCCCAGCGGCCGCGATCGTGCCAGTCGCGCCCACGCCACTCGTGCTCTCGCCATTCATGGCGGCGCCACTCGCGTTCGCGCCATTCGCGCTCACGCCAGTCGTCGTAGCGATAGCCGACCGGTGCGTACGTGACGGGCGGTGCCGCATAGACCGGCGGCGCGACATACACCGGCGGCGGCGGTGCATACACGCCCGGTACGCCGATGCCGACTGCAACGTCGACGTGGGCCGATGCGGCGCCCGACGCCGCGAGCACTGCTACACCGAGAACTGCGCCGAGAAGTTTCTTGTTCATCTCGCTACTCCCTGCACATGACGTGCTTTCAGTGAACACGGTACGGAGTGTAGGCGGCGGCCCCTGACACAGGTGCAACGGGTCTGCGAGACTGGTAACGGGTGTTTACGCGGGCGGCAAAGCCTTGCGGGATAACGGAAAGCGGGCGGCACGCATCACGTGCGGTCACCCGCGGTCACGCGCGCACGTCGCCCGGGCTGCGCAGCCAGTGCACGCTGAACAGCCGCGCGTCGTCGGTCCACACGGTATCGGGCACGAAGCCTGCACGCCGCGCGATCGCCTGGAAACCGTCGATCGTGAACTTGTACGAGTTCTCGGTATGGATGCGCTCGCCCGCCTCGAAGCGGAACGTGCGGCCGCACACGCGGACCGTCTGCGCGCGCTCGCTGACGAGATGCATTTCGATCCGCTGCAGCTGCAGATCGTAGAACGCGCAATGGGTGAAGCCGTCGAGGTCGAAGTCGGCACCGAGCTCGGCGTTCGCGCGCGCGAGCAGGTTCAGGTTGAATTGCGCGGTCACGCACTGCGCGTCGTTGTATGCGCGATGCAGCGTGTCCGGGTTCTTCACGAGATCGGCGCCAATCAGCAGCCCTCCGCCACGCAGCAGGCGCGCGGCATCGTGCAGGAACGCGTCGGCTTCGTCCGGCGAGAAATTGCCGATCGTCGAACCCGGAAAGAAGCCGATGCGCCGGCGCGGCGACGCGGACAGCGCCGCGAGTTCGTCGGCCTTCGTGTAGTCGGCGGCGAGCGGCGCGACGTCGAGCCACGGATACGCGGCGCGCAGCCGTGCAGCTGCGTCATGCAGATAGTCGGCCGAGATGTCGACCGGCACGTAGCGCGCGGGCGCCTGCTCGGCCGCGAATGCGTCGAGCAGCACGCGGATCTTCTCGAGCGAGCCCGCGCCGAATTCGACGATGTCCGCATGCGGGCCGACGCGCCGCACGATGTCGGCCGCGTGCGCACGCAGGATGCCGAGCTCGGTGCGCGTCGGATAGTACTCCGGCAGCGCGCAGATCTGGTCGAACAGTGCGGAACCGGCCGCGTCGTAAAAATACTTCGGCGGGATGCTGCGCGGCCGGCGCGACAGCCCGTCGATCAGGTCGCGCTCGAACGCGCTCGGCCGCGGGTCGCGGGCTGCTAGCAGGCCGCCGTGCGCGGCGGTCATGTCAGACGTCTCTCGCAAGTCGCACTCCCGTGAATTGCCAGCGCGCGGCCGGCGGAAAGAAATTGCGGTACGTCGGCCGCGCATGTCCGGGCGGCGTCGCGATGCTGCTGCCGCGCAGGACCTGCTGGCCGACCATGAACTTGCCGTTGTATTCGGCCGCGACGCCCGCGAGCGGCCGGAAGCCCGGATACGGCTCGTATGACGAGCGCGTCCACTGCCACGCATGGCCCGTCATCTGCCGGATCCCGTCCGCGCCGTACGCGGCTTCCCATTCGAATTCGGTCGGCAGCCGCGCGCCCGCCCATTCCGCGTACGCGGCCGCTTCGTAGAAGCTCACGTGGCACACCGGGGCGTCGGGCGCGAGCGGTTCCGCGCCGTGCAGGCCGTAGGTGCGCTGCGGGGCAATGTGCGGCGGAACAGGTTCAGGTTCAGGTTCGTCTTCGTCTTCGACGATCCAGTACGCAGGCGCGCACCAGCCTTCGCGCTGCACCGCAGCCCAACCGTCCGACAACCAGAATTCCGGGCGCGCATAGCCGCCGTCCGCGATGAACGCAGCAAACTCCGCGTTGGTCACGAGACGATCCGCGATTTCGTAAGGCCGCAGCAGCGCCGTGTGCCGCGGTCGCTCGTTGTCGAACGAGAAGCCGTGGTCATCGTGGCCGATCTCGACGAGCCCGCCTGGCTGGCGCAGCCAGCGCAGCGTGCCGGCCGCGCGCGCGTGGGCGTCGCCCGCACCGTCGCGTGGCCGGAACGCCGGCAATAGCGGATTGCACGAGAACGCATGCAGCATGTCGGTGACGATCAGCTCCTGGTGCTGCTGCTCGTGATGGAGCCCGAGCTCGAGTTCCGGCGCGATCGTGTCGAGCAGTGACGCATCCGCGTCCGCGAGCATGCGCAGCATCGCGTCGTCGACGTGCTGCCGGTACGCGCGCACGTCGTCGAGCGACGGACGCGTGAGCAGCCCGCGCTGCGGCCGCGGATGGCGCGGGCCGAGCGATTCGTAATAGGAGTTGAAGAGGAACGCATACGCGTCGTCGAACGGCGCATAGCCGCCGACGCGGCGCATCAGCACGACCGTCTCGAAGAACCACGTCGTATGCGCGAGATGCCACTTGACCGGGCTCGCGTCGGGCATCGACTGCACGGCCTGGTCTTCGGCTGACAGCGTCGCCGTCAGCTCGACGCTGCCCGCGCGAACGTCGCGGTAGCGGCGCTGAAGCTGGGATGCAAGGAGGCTCATCGGTTTACCGTCCACGTCGCGAATAGCTGCGTTGCCGGAAACGAAAGCCCGCGCTCGATGCGCGCGACTGACGTGCGAACTTCGATGCTGCGACGGGCGTGCCGAATCACGCGTGGCGCACGTCTGCCGTTACGACGGCGCTTCGTCTGCCCGTGCAGAGGAGTATGGACCAGAAATGTGAACGTCGCGCGCGGTGACGCGAATGAAACAGCGACGCAAGAAAAATGAAAGGAGCGGATGTACAGGCTAGCGTCTGGCTGCATGCCCTTCTCACCCGGCCGCACGCGCGTCGCAAAAAAAATTTGTTCGCATGTCACACACGCGGGTGGCTCGCTCGTCATACCAGCGTAACCCACCCAAGGAGATGCAACCATGACTGCGAAACTCGACCCGTTTGCCGCCGCCCCGTCGCTGATGAAGAACTGGATGGGCATGTCGCTTGCCGCCGCCGCGAGCCTCGAACCGACGCTGATCGAGCTGGTCAAGATCCGCGCGTCGCAGCTCAACGCCTGCGCCAATTGCCTTAACATGCATACGGCCGAGGCTCGCGCGAACGGCGAGACCGAGCAGCGCCTGTACCTGCTGTCCGCGTGGCGCGAAGCGCCCTGCTACACCGACCGCGAACGCGCGGCGCTCGGCTGGACCGACGCGCTCACGCGGCTGTCCGAAGGACATCCGGACGAGGCCGCGTACGCGACGCTGAACGACCACTTTACGCAGGAGGAACAGGTGAAGCTCACGCTGATGATCAACGTGATCAACGGCTGGAACCGTCTCGCGGTCGGCTTCGGCCTGTGGGTCGACCCGGCTGCCGCGAAGGCGGCGGCCAAGGCAGCGGCCTGATGACAGACGCCGACACGGCGAATACAGCGGACGCGGCGGCGAGCTTCAACCCGCTGCGCCGCACGCTGGTCCGCGTCGCTTACCGGATGCTCGGTTCCGTCGCGGACGCAGAGGACATGGTGCAGGAGGCGTTCATCCGCTGGATGGACGTCGACCGCGCCGAGGTTCGCGTGCCCGAGGCGTTCCTGCGCCGCATGGTGATGCGGATGTGCCTCGACCAGCTCAAGTCCGCGCGGCATCAGCGCGAGACCTATATCGGCCCGTGGCTGCCCGATCCCGTCGTCGACGAAAACGAAGCGGACGTCACGCTGCCGCTGATGCTCGCGCTCGAGCGCCTGTCCCCGCTCGAGCGTGCGGCGTTCCTGCTGCACGACGTGTTCGGCCTCGAGTTCGACGAAGTCGCGGCGACCATCCAGCGGGAGCCGGCCGCGTGCCGCCAGCTCGCCGCGCGGGCGCGCACGCACGTGCGCGAAGCGCGGCCGCGGTTTCACGTCGAGCAGCAGCGCGGGATCGAGATCGCCGAAGCGTTCTTCGCGGCGTCGCGCAGCGGCGACATGCGCGCGCTCGGCGCGATGCTCGCCGAAGACGTGAGCCTGCATGCGGACGGTGGCGGCAAGCGCCCGGCCGCGAACCAGCCGATCTTCGGCTTCGAAGGCGTGATGCGGGTACACGAAACCTTGGCTGCACTCTTCAGCAAGCAAGGCTCGACGCTCGTGCGCGCGGGGTTCGTCAACGGGCTACCGGGCTTCGTCACGCTGGAGGCCGACGGTGAGCTGCAGACGACCGCGCTCGAAATCGAGGATGGCAAGATCGCGGCGATCTACGTCGTCCGCAATCCGGACAAGCTGCGGCATCTGCATTGAGTGCGACGCACGGCGACCACATGCGCGCCCCGCTCCTCCCTTATTCCACCGTCACCGATTTCGCGAGATTCCTCGGCTTGTCGATATCCGCGCCGCGGATGCACGCCGCGTGGTACGCGAGCAGCTGCAGCGGCACGACATGCAGGATCGGCGACAACAACCCGTAATAATCAGGCATCCGTAGCACTGAAATGCCTTCGCCGTTGTCGATCCGCGTATCCGCATCCGCAAACACATATAGTTGCCCGCCACGCGCCCTCACCTCCTGCATGTTCGATTTCAGCTTCTCGAGCAGCGTGTCGTTCGGTGCGATCGTCGCGACCGGCATCGTGTGCGTGACGAGCGCGAGCGGCCCGTGCTTCAGCTCGCCGGCCGGATACGCTTCCGCGTGGATGTACGAGATCTCCTTCAGCTTCAGCGCGCCTTCGAGCGCGATCGGATAATGCAGCCCGCGGCCAAGGAACAGCGCGTTCTCGTGGCACGCGAACTCCGCGGCCCAGCGCTCGACCTGCGGCTCGAGCGCGAGCACGTCGGCGAGCGCGTCCGGCAGGCGCCGCAGCTGCGTCGTGTAGCGCGCGAGCTGCGCGTCGTCGACGAAGCCGCGCAGCCGGCCGAGCGTGACCGCGAGGATGAACAACGCGACGAGCTGCGTCGTGAACGCCTTCGTCGACGCGACGCCGATCTCCGGGCCCGCACGCGTCAGGAACCGCAGCCCCGTCTGCCGCACCATCGCGCTCGTCGGCACGTTGCAGATCGCGAGCGTATCGGGATGGCCGAGCGATTGCGCGTACTTGAGCGCCGCGAGCGTGTCGGCCGTCTCGCCCGACTGCGACACGACGACAACCAGCGTGTTCGGCGTCGCGAGCGCATCGCTGTAGCGGTATTCGCTTGCGATCTCGACCTGCGCGGGCATCCGCGCGATCGTCTCGAGCCAGCGGCGCGCGGTGAGCCCCGAATAATGGCTCGTGCCGCACGCGAGGATCAGCACGTTGTCGATCTGCTCGAACACGTGCCGCGCGTCGGGCCCGAATACGGGCGGATCGAACAGCCCCGCATCGGGAATCGTCGCCGCGACCGCATGCGGCTGCTCGAAGATTTCCTTTTGCATGAAATGGCGATACGGGCCGAGCTCGACCACGCCCTCGCCGGTCGCGACCGTCTGCACCGGCCGCTCGACCTCGTGGCCGGTGCGATCGAAGATCCGCGCGTGGCCGGCCGTCAGCTCGACGATGTCGCCTTCCTCGAGAAAAATGAAGCGATCTGTGATGCCCGCGAGCGCGAGCGCATCCGACGCGACGAAACACTCGCCGTCCTTCAGCCCGACCACGAGCGGCGAGCCGACCCGCGCGCCGACGAGCCGCTGCGGTTCGGATTTGCTGAACACCGCGATCGCATACGCGCCGTGCAGCTGCGTGGTCGCGTCGCGCACGGCCGCGAGCAGGTCGCCTCGGTACTTGCTGTGGATCAGGTGCGCGACGACCTCGGTGTCGGTCTGCCCGTCGAATTCGTAGTGCTGGTCTGATAGTTGCGAACGCAACGTCTCATGATTCTCGATGATGCCGTTGTGCACGAGCGCGATCTCGTCGCGCGAGAAGATCGGGTGCGCGTTGCAGGTCGCGGGCGCGCCGTGCGTCGCCCAGCGCGTATGCGCGATGCCCGTGCTGCCGGACAGCCCGGCGCTTGCGACGTGCGCTTCGAGATCCGCGACGCGCGACACGCTGCGTTCGCGGCGCGCCGCGCCGTCGACGACGGTCGCGACGCCGCACGAGTCGTAGCCGCGATATTCGAGGCGGCGTAAGCCTTCGATCAGGATCGGAACGATGTTCCGTTGCGCGACCGCGCCGACGATCCCACACATGACGCACTACCTCCAGTGATTTGCCCGGTGCCGCACGCACGAACGGCCTGCGCGCGGGCGGAACGATTCGGAATGACGACCACGGCCGTCGTGATGCTGGCGCACGGCGGCGCGGTGCACGCGCACCGTGCGCGCGAGCGTGAGCGAACCGGCCGGGATGCCAACGGCTGCGCACGGGCAGACCACGAGCGTCGGACTCAGCGACACCAGGCGCGCGAGCACGCGGCACGGCAACGGCCGGCCTGGCGTCGCGCGTGTGCGTCGAATTGCACGTCCGCCGCCGATACGGGTATGGCCGCACACGTGCAGTACCGCACGGTGGCAACCGGCGCGCGTACGCGGCGGGACGCGATGCAGGGCGGCGGAGACACGAAGCGGCAAGGGCGTATCGCCGGGGTGACGGTCATCGTCGATCGGCGGCGACAAGTCGGACAGCATCGCGAGGATGCGTCGTGCGCGAGACACGCACGCACATGACGGCCGCTCGCAAAACGGCGCGCCGGACGTGGCGTGCGATCCAGCTGGATAGCGCAGAAGCGGGAAGGGTGATTGGCCCGGCCGCACCGGGCAACGCGAGCGTCGGAGAGCCGCGCGCACGCAGATTGGCGTCAGCGCCGGCCACATCCAGAACGCCACATACGACCGCAGCGGCAATGCGACACGACCCCATGACGGGCACGCCAGCGCCGCATCGTACGCAGCCAGCGTGCACGCCAGCGCGAGCAGCAGCCCGTCTTCGACGCAGTACGTGATATACGACGATAACGCCCGACAGTCCTTCATCGTTCGTCCCCGGGCGTGCGTCCACGGGTGTGGGCGCAGGCGGACAGGATGCAAAAGGAGCCGGCGGAGCACGCGTCGATATGCGGCGCCGCTTTCCGCTCGCGGCGCCACCGATGGCGATCCCTCACACCGTTTCCCGACCTCGTTTCAGTCGCTTTCACCGTCCCGTTGTTACCGGCTTGTCGTTCATGCATCTGAGACGGGGTTCACCCTGACGGAAGCAAACGCCGAGCCATCGGGCGGCGCGGCCCGTGCGGCAAGGCGGGAGCGCCGCGCGAAAAGCGCGAGGGCAGACCAGTCGAAAGGTTTTTGATTCATCGACGTATCAGCGGGGGCACCGTGCGCGGCATGCCGGAAGCCGCACTGCGCGGCCCTGACGCGCATCGTGTAAGGCCCGAACGAGAGCGTTTGCGGTGCAGCAGGCAACGGTGAAGCTGCCGACCGTTCGATTTGCACGTGAGGCGACTCACCGGCAGCGCGCTAACAATGAGCAGGGAACGCGCGTCGGGCGCTCGTTTCACGGACGCAACATTTCGATGCGTCGACGCGCGACGGTTGCGCCGCGCGCGATCGCCCCGGGAAAATCAGCATGCGCACGCAATCGTCAGTCATGTAGCGGCATCACGATCGCCGATGCCCTGATTCCGTATCGACATGCATGGATGACGGCGCTCGACCGGCGTGTCGGCTAGCTCGCTTCACGCTTCGTGATCCTACGAAACGCAATTCCTGCCCCGTGTACGGCCATCGACGCGCACTGCAACCCGTATCACGTATGAAACATTCCGCACGTCCGGGCAGTCCGTCCCGCGCGTGATGCGCCGCACCAGCCGGACACGACGCGGCTGGTTTGAAATATGCAGCATTCAGGATGCCGACACGCGTGCACGCAGAATCGGCAACACACACACAATCGGCCGGTGAACCCGATTGCATGAAGAGGTAACGACAGATGACATGACTTGCCACTCGCAACGAGATGGCGGGCACGGGGACGCTTCGCCGACGCAAGCCCCCACGACGAACCTCCCCGGCCTTTACGCGGCGCGGGGTCGACTGCCTGCCGGTGCGAATCGGCCCGGCAGGCAGTCGGCCATGTTGCGCCGCCCATCCCCCGTGCAAGCGTGCGGGGCTGCCTCGCGCGCCTGGACGAACGGAATCAGGGAGCGATTCGAGGTTCGACATGCGGAAATTCTTGTTTGTATTCGGCACGCGTCAGGAAGCGGTCGGGATGGCACCGCTCGTGCGCGCGCTGAGGGCCCACGGCAACATCGATGCGAAGGTGTGCGTGACTGCCGCGCGACAGCGGGAGATGCTCGACCCGCTGCTCGCGTTGTTCGACATCACGCCCGACTACGCGCTGAACCTGACCGACCCCGGCCATGCGCACGCCGATGCGACGCCCGGGCTGCTGCAGGCGGTCGGCGGGCTGTTCGACCGGCTGCATCCGGATACCGTCGTCGTGCACGGGGACACGACGACGACGCTGATGGTCAGCCTCGCGGCGTTCTACCGGTATCTGCCGGTCGCGCACGTCGAGGCGGGGCTGCGCAGCGGCGACATCTGGTCGCCGTGGCCCGAGGAGCTGAACCGCCGGATTACCGATGCGGTGTCGTCGTGGCATTTCGCGCCGACCGACCGCGCGCGGCGCAACCTGCTCAGCGAAGGCGTGCCGGCCGACAGCGTCGTGCTGAGCGGCGACACGCTGATCGACGCGTTGCAGGGCGTGCGGCGCGTGCTCGAGCGCGACGACGCGTTTGCGCAGACGATCGCCGCGCGCTACCGGTTCCTCGACGGCGACGCGCGAATCGTGCTCGTTTCCGGCCACCACGTCGGCACCGGCGACGCGCTCGCGCGTTTCGGCCGCGCGCTGCGCGTGCTCGCGGGCCGGCACCGTGACGTGCAATTCGTGTATGCGCTGCACGGCGACTCGCTCGTCGACGAGCCGATGCACGCGCTGCTCGACGGGATCGCGAACCTGCACGTGATCGAACCGCAGGCGTACCTGTCGTTCGTGTTCCTGATGTCGCGCGCGCACTTCATCATCACCGATTCGTGCGGGATCCAGGAGGAGGCGCCGGCGCTCGGCAAGCCGGTGCTCGTCACGCGCGATACGAGCGAGCGGCCCGAGGCGATCCAGGCCGGCACTGCGCGGCTTGTCGGCACCGATGCGGCGCGGCTCGTCGACGAGGCATCGCGCCTGATCGGCAACGAACACGCATACGACGAGATGGCGCGTGCGAGCAATCCGTACGGCGACGGCCATGCGTGCGAGCGCATCGTCCAGGCGCTGCTGAGCCGCCGGCATGGACTGCCAAGCATCGTGAACTTCGGAATGGGTGCAGGGGAAATGCCGTATAACGCGCTGGCGCTCGGACTGCATGCGCTGCGTTCGGCCTGAACGAAAAAAAACGCCGCGCGGTTTTGCCGCGCGGCGTCTGTACTGTTGGCAAGCCGCGTTGCCTATGGGCAATGCGTACTGCCGGACCCCTTCAATTGTGCGTTGGTAGGCTCGATTGGACTCGAACCAACGACCCCCACCATGTCAAGGTGGTGCTCTAACCAGCTGAGCTACGAGCCTAGTGAAGCGGCGAATTATAGAGAGGGTCGGTGGGGAGCACAAGCGTTTTGATGAAAATTTTTTGAATCGGCGTGTGGGGCGACGTGTAGCCGCGTGATTGCGGGACGCGTGAAGCACGCTGGAACGCTTGTGCGGCAACGGTTTGCGCGGTTCGCGAAGCGCTGCGTGATGTGCTTCGTTATTTGCGTTGAATGTCATGCGATGAGCGCACGCGTGATACGCGACGCGGTCGCGCTGCTTGTGCCTGGTGCGATGGTGAGGTCGTTGAGTCGCGCATCTGTGGACGCGACGTGCGATGCACAGCGTAGCGCGTCGTTGCTGTGAGGTTATCCACATTCGCCTCTGGATAACCGCTTCGCAAGCCTCTGGATTCACAGTGGAACGATTGAGGATATCTGTGGCGTCTGTGAATCTGCTCAAAAGTTGTTCTGTGCTCCCCGGAACTTTGCACGAGAGTCGCGCGCGGTTATGAAATCCACATCGCGCTTATTTTTCAGTACGTTAGGGCAGTTATCCACAGAGCAACGCGCAGCTTGTTAACTATCACTACGTATATATACACAACAAGTCAAAACCATTGGATAAGCACAGTGCGGCGACTGTGACCTGTGCACGGACGAACCGAAACGCTGTGAGGAGATGGCCGAAAGCGTGCTCGGGGGCACAGCGTTTTCGCTGTGATTCCGCCATAGAAGCCCGCGTATCGACGCAGCGAGCACGTCCGACATGGCCGCCATCGTCAGATGGCTCACCGCTTGATACGAGACGAGGTTGGGCCGTGTTCATAAAACTGCATGCTCAGTGCGCGATCATCGTGGACGATCTCACCGTAGGGGGTTTTCCTTCGATGCCTCGGGGGATCTCGACACGTCGCATATCCCGTATCTGTCCAGCAACGCATGGTGGGACAAGCTGGAGCAGCTCAGGCAAGCGGCGAATGACGCGCTTTCGACGATGAACTAGGAGGCTTGATGGCGGCAGTCCAGTGTTCCGTGCATGGCCGCGGCAGCGGCGTCAATCTGACGCATACTGCAGCCGAACTGCTGTACGGCGGGCGGGCCGGATGGGCGGCCGGCAGCCGGCTCGTGAAGCTGATGCTCGAAGACGACGGCGTCGAATGGTTGTGCTTCATCCTCGAGTCGGACGCGCTGACGTTCAAGGCGCTCGGCGGCGTGCGCGACGCGGACGGCAATTACCGCATCGTCGGCGAGGACGCTGCGTGGGCCGCGCTCGCGACGATGACGGCCGCGTGTCACGGCTGCCTGCTGGAAATGAAGCGCGTGCAGGATGACGTGCGCGATACGGACGACGACGGGAACCGGTGATGGTGAGGCGATCGGTCGCGCGTTTTGAACCGGTGACGTTGCTTTCGAGGTGTGGATAACGGACCGGTACTCAGTCGAAAACGCTGTGCACCTGGCCTGAAACGTCGGTACGCTGCACGCCGTGGGAAGCGCGTGTCATCAAGGGCTCGTGCTGAACGATGCCTTCATTGAGCCGGCGGCAGCGTCGATGACCGTTGCCTATGGCGATGCGTATCACGCCGACATCGCCGCAATACGGCATGTGGATATTCTCCGCGCAAAGAATTAAAAACGCTGTGCAGTGTGACGCGATGTCGTTGCGTCGGGCCGGTTCAATCACGACCTGCGATCTCGCTGCTTCGATCGTCGGGAGAAGGTCTCTGCCGGTTGTCGCTATCGAAGTGTATCCACGTCGGATGGCGTGCAGTTGAGCGTACGACACTGTACTCGGGATGTGGACAATCAACCGCAAAAGCAATCGCAAACGCTGTGTGTGATATCGTGCGCGGCCGCGCATCTGACAAGCAACGCACGTTCTACGGCGCGATCGAATTCGAGCAGGCGTTCGCACGACTAGCGGCGCTGGTTTTTTCTCGACGAGGTGGCTCCGATTGAAGCAGCAGGGGCCGACTGCGTTGTTGATTTCTTTGTGGATAACCGAATCTCAAGACGACTCGAAACGCTGTGAAGCGGAAAGGTGAGGGTTGATGCCTCCGCTTGAATGCATCGCGCCAATCGGTTGATACACGGTCTTTTCGTGCGGATGGACAGGCGTCTCGATTGACGCGCAAGCGGTCGTCCATGCTGTCACGCGCGTTGTGGATATCCGGCTTTCGAAATCACTCGAAACGCTGTGCATTCCAGCGGTGAGGCTGAACGCCATCGAATGAAAGCGTCGAATAGTCGCTTCCATTGTGGATATCCGACTTCACAAAAGACTCGAAACGCTGTGCTTTTCAAGGGTGAGCATGAACCCCTCGGTGAGCGCTTCGCATCGTCGTCGCCGTTGTGGATATCCGATCCGCAAAACAACTCGGAACGCTGTGCAATCGAACGGTGAGCGTGCACGGCTCTTGAGTCGAGAACGCCCGTCAGACGGCGCGAGAGCGGATGTATTGAGCCGCAGGCGACGAACGTATCGTGCCGATCACGTCTGCTCGTCGAGCGCGCGCGCTAGGGCCTTTTCACCGAGACTGTCGGCTCGACCGACCACCGCATAGTTGAGCCCATGCAGTGACCCATATCGCGCGAGCAATTCACCGTCGACGCGCTCGCCCGCAGCCAGCAGCCGATGCGCGGATTCAGGCGGCCGCACGTAGAAGCTCAACGTGCGCCCCGCGTTGTCTTCGTAAAGCACCATTGCCGCCGCACCACGCTCGGTCGCAAACAGACGCCCGCCAACCGGCCGGAAGCCCGCTGCGGTGAGATCCGGCAGCTTCGCGCCCGAGCCGACCTGACGAGTGAGCCACGTCTGCAACTCGCCCGCACTCGTCGGCGTGACATCCACCCGCGCGCTGCGATCTACGACCATCATCTTGTACGCCTCGACCGCATCGCTCATCGGCGCGGCGGCCGGCGGTGCGTTCCAGCCGCGCGCCTGCCAGCCGCCGAACGTGCCGAGGCCGATGCAGAGAACAAAAGACGCGGCCATCGCGAACCGCATCCGCGTGCGCTCGTTGCGGCGCGCGCGGATCGCCGCCGGATCGAGCCCTGGGTTTTCGAACGGCGGCGGCACGTTTGCGAGCGCGGCCCGCAGCCGCTGCGCGTCCTGCCGCCAGCGCTGCACCTGTTCCGCGCGTTCGGGGTGATGTGCGAGATAGCGCTCGACTGCTGCGCGTGCGTCGTCGTCGAGACGGCCGTCGACGTAGGCGTGGAGGTCGTGTTCGTCGGGTGGGATGTTCATTTGATCGACCGCAAGTAGGAGGCGGGGAGTTCGCCGTCGCTGAGCCGGCGCAGCGCCTGGCGCGCGCGGGACAGCCGCGACATCACGGTGCCGATCGGCACGTCGAGCAGATCGGCGACTTCCTGGTAGCTGAAGCCCTCGACCGCGACGAGCAGCAGCAGGCTGCGCTGCTCGTCGGTGAGGCGGCCGAACGCTTCGAGCGTCGCGCGCGCGGCCACCTCGCGTTCGGCGGACGGCCAGTGCGGCTCGTCGTCGTCCTTGATGCGGCCGAGCAGCCACGCGTAGCGTTTCGCGCGGCGTTTGCCGTCGAGAAACTGCCGGTAAAGGATCGTGAAGAGCCAGCTGCGCAGCGACGCGTCGTCGCGGCGGCTCGCCCAGCGCGACAGCGCGCGCTCGAGCGCCGACTGCACGAGATCGTCGGCCGCGTGCGCGTCGCGGGTCAGCCAGAGCGCGAAGCGGCGCAGCCGCGGGAGCTGTTCGCGCAGTTGATCGTCTAGGTCGGTCGAGGACATGGCGGGCCAGATGCCGGAGCGGCGTGGATTCGTCGCGTAGGACGTCTGCCGGGCGCGGTTATTCCACCAGCATAGGAAAAATTTTTTTCGACGGAATAAAGCGCGGGGTGGGGCGTCCTACGGCGGTTCGATACAAGACCGCGAGGTCGGGAGTGACAACATGGAGCGATCTTCTTCATCTTCTTCGTCGTCGCAGGAAGAGCCTGGGCGCGGGTTGTGGCGCTGGGCGGCGATTGGCGGGGCCGTGGTGGGCGTGGCGGCGGCGTTCGGGTATGTCGGCGGGTGGCTCGCGCCAGGGCGGCTGACGCCCGACAGGCTCGTCGACGCGCTGCAGGCGAACGGCGGCATGCACGCGGGATATCGGCGCAATCACGCGAAAGGCGTTTGTGTGAGCGGCTACTTCGAAGGGAACGGCACGGCGAGCGCTTATTCAACCGCACCCTTTTTCAAGGCGGTGCGGACGCCGGTGGTCGGGCGGTTCGCGTTGCCGGGCGGGAATCCGTATGCGCCGGATAGCAGCGTGCCGATACGGAGCATGGCGTTGCGGCTCACCGCGCCGGATGGTGAGCAATGGCGGACCGGGATGAACAGCATGCCGGTGTTTCCGGTGGCGACGCCGGCCGCGTTCTATGCGCTGACGGTGGCGGGGCGGCCCGATCCGAAGACCGGGAAGCCGGATCCGGCGAAGCTCAAGGCGTTTTTCGCTGCGCATCCGGAGACGGCGGCGTTTCGGGAATGGGTGAAAGGGGCGAAGCCGAGTGGGAGTTATGTCACCGAGGCTTATTCGTCGTTGAATGCGTTTTATCTCGTCGATGCCGGCGGGAAAAGGCAGGCGGTGCGGTGGCAGGTGGTGCCGCAGCAGATGGCCGGGGCGGGGGATGTCGCGAAGGCCGGGGATCCGGATGTGTTGCAGGCGGATCTGGCACGGCGGATCGCGGACGGTGCGCAGCGGTGGAAGTTGGTGCTCACGCTCGCGGAGCCGGGCGATCCGGTGGACGACGCGACGAAGGTCTGGCCCGCGCAACGGACGACGATCAATGCGGGGACGCTGGTGCTCGATCGCGTGGTGGCGCAGGACAGCGGGCCTTGTCGGGATGTGAATTACGACCCGACGGTGTTGCCGCAGGGGATTCAGGCTTCGGGGGATCCGTTGCTGGCGGCCAGGTCGGCGGCTTATGCGGATTCGTATCTGCGAAGGACGAGTGAGGAGGCGGGGGTGCCTGGGGTGGCGAAGGTGATTGCTTCGGAGAAACGGTGATGAAGACGACGTTCAGTTTGCCGGCGAGGGTGCTGCATTGGGTGATGGCCGCGATGATCGTCGCGATGCTGTTTATCGGGGTGGGGATGGTGGCTTCGGTTTCGGAGCGGCATGCGGTGTTGGTGGCGGTGCATAAGCCGTTGGGGGTTGCGGTGCTTGTGCTGGTTTGTTTGCGGGTTGTGGTGCGGTTGAGCTCGCGGGCGCCGGCGTTGCCGGGGGATTTGCCAGGGTGGCAGAAGGCGGCTGCGCATGGGTCGCATCTCGTGATGTATGCGCTGATGGTCGCGATGCCGTTGATCGGGTGGGCGATGCTTTCGGCTGGTGGGTATCCGGTGACGCTTGGAGGTGGGGTGCAGTTGCCGGCGATCGTTTCGGCTGATCCTGTTGCGTTTGCTTGGCTCAGGATCGCGCATCGGTGGGTCGCTTATCTGTTCTTTGCTACTTTCCTCGCGCACTTTGCGGCCGCGCTTTATCACGGGTTGGTGAGGCGGGATGGGGTGTTGAAGGCGATGGTGGGGAGGTGATCGTGGACGGCCGCTTTCTGCCGTTGTGACGGTTGTTGAAGGTGGTCGTTGAAAGATCGCGGTTGTATCTGCGCCAGGGAGTGGTGCATGAAGACTCGCTGAAAGTTGATCCAGCCACCAAAGCAATAAGGGCCGCATAACGCGGCCCTTGCTTGTTACGCCTGCTGCTCCGGCTCGGCATGCTGATGGTAGGGCTGCTCTCGAAGCGCAAGCTGGCTACCGTCAGGCGTGATGGTGATTTGCCGGGTCTTGTGATTGATGGCGAGAAAGACGCGGTCCCCCGGTTCGAATCCGAACAGCTTGAAGTGCGCATCGATGACGCTCATCCATGGCATGTATGGCCAGCCTCGCTTCGAGCGATCAGGCGTGCTGCGGAGGATCATCGCAAGCACGGTGTTCGGCTTGCGCGGTTTGCGCTTCGTTGGACGTGACTTATGATTGGCGTCAGCCATTTCCGACTCCTGGTGTGAGTTGGTTGTGGTCAGCGGGTCGTATGGGTGGCAGCCCATGCGGCCCGCGCTTTTTGCGGTGGTGCTATTCCAGTTTAAGGGAAGAAAGGCGCCTGTTGAGACGGTCCTGCAAGGATTAGCCGAACGGCATATGGGACGGTTGCCCCTTCTCTATGACCACTGGCTGCAACACCGCTCATCCCCCGGCCGCGCATCTTGGCAAAATTTTTTTCAAGAAGGGCTTGACGGCAGCGCTGGGGGAGCACATAATTCGCCTCCCTGTTGATGACAGGGCAGCAAAAAAAGCTGCAAACGCTCTTTAAAAATTAACAGCCGATAAGTGTGGGCGCTTGATGACAGCGAGCCCGATCCTCGGATCGGGATAGCAAAAGTATCAAGAGTCTCACACTAAAGTAAGTCAGGTTTATGAAGCAATTCATATGACCTGTCAGCTTTGAGTGAGCGACCGGTTCGAAAGAACCGAAAACAGTAACAG
>NZ_JAAGPL010000009.1:0-233 GCF_017104785.1 Burkholderia sp. Ac-20353
AGATACGAGTGCTACGTTCAAGAGCGAAGAGAGGTGCAGTAATGACGAGAGAGACTAGGTGATGCGTAGTGTAGGATAGTTGGTAGCAGCAGCAAAGTACAGCAGATGCAGCTGAGTATGAGGTATCGAGTCGAGTGTACGAATAAATCAGAAAGCAGTGAGTCCTGCTCACAACGACTGTGTGTGTACATAAGATTACGAATAATGTTTTTACTTAATTCATTTTTTTTTTT
>NZ_JAAGPL010000010.1:0-133308 GCF_017104785.1 Burkholderia sp. Ac-20353
TGCCCGACGCGGACGACCGTTTGCGGGCCGTGCGCGACGCCGGCTTCGTCGATCCCGACGCGGCGCGGTGGGCGTACGACCACGCGCAGGCCGCCGGTCGCGGCACGCCGGTGTTCGGCGGCGCGGTGGCCCGCTACATGCCGCTGAAGGCGCCGATGCGCGTGCGCGGCGTGCTCGCGCTGCACGCCGGCGCGCAGCCGCTTCCGACTGACCCCGACGACCGGCGTCTGCTCGACGCGCTGTGCTCGTCGGTCGCGATGGCGCTGGAGCGCGTGCATTACGTCGACGTCGCGCAGCACACCGTCGTGAAGATGGAAGGCGAGCGGTTGCGCAACGCGCTGCTCTCCGCGGTATCGCACGACCTGAAGACGCCGCTGACCGCGATCCGCGGGCTCGCGGAAACGCTCGAACGGCCTGAGCGGCTCGCGGCCGGACAACCGGCCGGGCTGGCCCGCGCGATTCGCGACCAGGCCGAGGCGTTGCATCGTCTCGTGATGAACCTGCTCGATCTCGCGCGGATGCAGAGCGAAGGCGTGCGGCTGAACCGCGAGTGGCACATGCTCGACGAGATCGTCGGCAGTGCGCTCGCGCATTCCGCGTGCATGCTGGCCGGCCGCGACGTGAAGGCGGACCTGCCGGCCGACCTGCCGCTGATCGACGTCGATGCGCTGCTGATCGAGCGCGTGCTGATGAACCTGCTCGACAACGCCGCGAAATATGCGGGCGTCGATGCGTCGGTGTCGGTTCGCGCGCGCGTGTTCGGCGAAACGATCTACGTGTTCGTCGAGGACGACGGGCCGGGGTTCGTTGCGCGGGATACCGAACTGCTGTTCGCGCCGTTCGAGCGCGAACGAAAGGAATCGTCGATCGCCGGCGTGGGGCTCGGGCTCGCGCTGTGCCGGAGCATCGTCAATGCACACGGCGGCTCGATCCGCGCGGTGCCGCTCGAGCCGCACGGCGCGCGGTTCGAGATTCGCTTGCCGTTGGGCGCGCCGCCCGACATCGAACACGAGAGTCGCACATGATCAGACCACGCGTGCTTGTCGTCGAGGACGAAGCGGACATCCGTCGCTTCGTCAGGATGGCGCTGGAACAGGAGGGGATGGACGCGTGCGACGCGTCGTCGGTCAGGGAGGCGCGGATGTATGCGGCGAGCAGCAAGCCCGACCTCGTGATCGTCGACCTCGGGCTGCCCGACGACGACGGCAAGTCGTTCATCCGCGAACTGCGCGGCTGGTCGACGGTGCCGGTGATCGTGCTGTCCGCGCGGCAGCAGGAAGTGGAAAAGGTCGCGGCGCTCGATGCGGGCGCGGACGATTACCTCGCGAAGCCGTTCGGCGTGCCCGAGCTGCTTGCGCGTGCCCGCGCGCAGCTGCGTCGCGCGGCGTTCGTGTCGACCGACGGGCAGTCGTCGTCGATCGTGCGATTCGGCGACGTGGTCGTCGATCTGGGCAAGCACGAAGTCTTTCGCGGCGGCGAGCCCGTACACCTGACGCGGCTCGAGTTCCGCCTGCTCGGCGCGCTGATTCGCGGCCGCGGCGGCGTGATCGCCGCGCGGCAATTGCTGGCGGAGGTGTGGGGCATTCACGACGCGGACCGCGCGCACTATGTGCGGGTGTACATGACGAACCTGCGGCAGAAGCTCGAGCAGGTGCCGGCGACGCCCCGGCATCTGCTCACCGAATTGCAGTTCGGCTATCGGCTGGTGGGGCTCGAAGTGGTCGGCACGGCGCGCGGCGACGGTGGCGCGGGCGCCGAAACGCCGGCAGAATCGGGGTCGTTTCGCGGCGTCTAGACAACTTCCGAACCGCCGCGTGCGGGTCGCGCTCGGCGCGAGCCACTCCGGGTTTAGCAGAATGTAATCTTAGGTAATTGAAATATAAGGAAATTTCGTTCAGGAAAACAATCCGCCAGACAATTAGAGATAAACACGGATTGCTGACAACGTGCGGAAAACGGCAAAGTTGTATGTACAACTTGGGCGTTCTCTTCATACGAGGGTTCGCCAGTTGGACGGGTTCGCGGCGTTACGACGCTGTGCCGGCAGTGCGGGCGTCGCCCGCCCCGGCGGCGAGCCCGGTGCCCGGTTCGCCATTGAAGGAACACCATGAAGAAACTCGCGCTCAGTATTGCTCTCGCATGCATCGCGGTCGGTGCCCATGCCAAGGATTGGTCGACGATCCGTTTCGGCGTCGACGCCAGCTATCCGCCTTTCGAATCGAAAGACACCAGCGGCAAGGTGGTCGGTTTCGATGTCGATCTTGGCAATGAGATCTGCCATCGCCTGAACGCGAAGTGCGTGTGGATCGAGAACGATTTCGACGGGATGATCCCGGCGCTGAAGGCGAAGAAGTTCGACGGCGTGCTGTCGTCGATGTCGATGACGCCGGCGCGTGCCGAGCAGATCGCGTTCTCCGACAAGCTGTTCAACACGCCGACCCGCCTCGTCGTGAAGAAGGGCTCGGCGGTGCTGCCGACGGCCGATGCGCTGAAGGGCAAGTCGGTCGGCGTCGAGCAGGGCACGATCCAGGAAACCTACGCGAAGACTTACTGGGCGCCGAAGGGTGTGCAGGTCGTGCCGTATCAGAACCAGGACGGCGTGTACCAGGACCTGAGCTCCGGCCGTCTCGACGCTGCGTTGCAGGATGCGGTGCAGGCCGACATCGGCTTCCTGAAGACGGCGCGCGGCACGGGCTTCCAGTTCGCGGGCGATGCCATCGACGATCCGAAGACGCTCGGCAACGGCGCGGGCATCGGCCTGCGCAAGGACGACGCCGACCTGAAGGCGAAGATCGACCACGCGATTGCCGACATGCTGAAGGACGGCACGTACAAGAAGCTCGAGCAGAAGTACTTCACGTTCGACGTCTACGGCGGCTGACCGTCATGCGGCGCGCCCGGCTCCGGCCGCGCGCGCCGCGCGCCTTTCTGCGCCTTTCTGGATACGCTCACATGTTCCTCCATGGATTTGGCCCGCTGCTGTGGGCCGGTACGGTCGAGACCGTGAAGCTCGCGGTGCTGTCGCTTGCCGCGTCGCTCGTGCTGGGGCTCGCCGGCGCAGCCGCGAAGCTGTCGACGAACCGCGCGTTTGCCGCAGTCGGCACCTTCTACACGACGCTGATCCGCGCGGTGCCTGACCTCGTGCTGATGCTGCTGCTGTTCTACGGGATGCAGATCCTGCTGAACAACGTGACCGACATGCTCGGCTGGGACCAGATCGACATCGACCCGTTCGTGGCCGGCGTCGTGACGCTCGGCTTCATCTACGGCGCGTATTTCACCGAGACGTTCCGCGGTGCGTTCCTGTCGGTGCCGCGCGGCCAGCTCGAAGCCGGCTTCGCATACGGGATGGGCGGCTGGCGCGTGTTCCGCCGCATCCTGTTCCCGCAGATGATGCGCTTCGCGCTGCCGGGCATCGGCAACAACTGGCAGGTGCTCGTGAAGGCCACCGCGCTCGTGTCGATCATCGGGCTCGCGGATGTCGTGAAGGCGTCGCAGGATGCGGGCAAGAGCACGCTGAACTTCTTTTTCTTCACGCTTGCGGCAGGCGCGATCTACCTCGCGATCACGACGGTGTCGAACGTCGTGCTGCACCACCTCGAGAAGCGTTATTCGGTCGGCGTCCGGAGGCTTGCACTGTGATCGAGATCATCAGCCAGTACTGGCAGAACTACCTTTACACCGACGGCTACCGCTTCAGCGGGCTCGCGATCACGCTGTGGCTGCTCGTCGTGTCGATCGCGCTCGGTTTCGCGCTCGCGGTGCCGCTCGCGATCGCGCGCGCGTCGAGCAACCGCTGGGTGTCGGGGCCCGTGTGGCTCTATACGTATGTGTTCCGCGGCACGCCGCTCTACGTGCAGCTGCTGATGTGCTACACGGGCATCTACAGCCTGCAGGTCGTGCATGAGCACGTGCTGCTCGACACGTTCTTCCGCAACGCGATGAACTGCACGCTGCTCGCGTTCGTGCTGAACGAATGCGCGTATGCGACGGAGATCTTCGCGGGCGCGATCAAGTCGACTGCGGCGGGCGAGATCGAGGCGGGCCTGGCCTACGGGATGTCGCGCTTCAAGCTCTATACGCGGATCATCCTGCCGTCCGCGCTGCGCCGCTCGCTGCCGAGCTACAGCAACGAAGTGATCCTGATGCTGCACGCGACGACGCTCGCGTTCACCGCGACCGTGCCGGACGTCCTGAAGGTCACGCGCGACGTGAACTCGGCGACCTACATGTCGTTCCAGGCATACGGTATCGCGGCCGTGCTGTACGCGGCGGTCGTGTTCGCGCTGATCTGGGGATTCCGCAAGCTCGAGTCGCGCTGGCTCGCGTACCTGTCGCCCCGCAGCCATTAATGCATTCACGCGTTCACGTATTCACGCATTCACGTATCCGCGCATTCGAAAGGAAGCACAAGCATGTACAAGCTCATCGTTGAGGATCTGCACAAGAAGTTCGGCGACAACGAGGTGTTGAAGGGCGTCTCGATGAAGGCGAAGGCCGGCGACGTGATCAGCATCATCGGCTCGAGCGGCTCGGGCAAGAGCACGTTTCTTCGGTGCATCAACTTTCTCGAGCAGCCGTGCTCGGGGCAGATCACGATCGGCAGCGAGGCGATCCAGACCGCGCGCGACAAGAACGGATCGCTGCGCGTTGCCGACCAGAAGCAGCTGCAGCGGATGCGCACGAAGCTCGCGATGGTGTTCCAGCATTTCAACCTGTGGGCGCACATGACGGTGCTGGAGAACGTGATCGAGGCGCCGATGGCCGTGCTCGGGCTCGGCAAGGACGAGGCCGTGTCGCGCGCGCGCAAGTATCTCGAGAAGGTCGGGCTGCCGGCGCGGGTCGAAGGGATGTATCCGTCGCATCTGTCGGGCGGGCAGCAGCAGCGGGTGGCGATTGCACGCGCGCTCGCGATGGAGCCCGAGGTGATGCTGTTCGACGAGCCGACGTCGGCGCTCGATCCGGAGCTTGTTGGCGAGGTGCTGAAGGTGATGCAGGCGCTGGCCGAGGAAGGCCGGACGATGGTCGTCGTCACGCATGAGATGGGCTTCGCGCGGAACGTGTCGAATCACGTGATCTTCCTGCATCAGGGGAAGATCGAGGAGCAAGGGCATCCGCAGGAGATTCTCGTCACGCCGAAGAGCGAGCGGTTGGGGCAGTTTTTGTCGGGGCGGTTGAAGTAATGACGTGGGGCGTTGCTCGCAGTGCAAGCGCCGCGGCGACAGGACATCAAGCGCGGGTGCGACGTGGCCTTGCTTCAAGTTGCGGGTGGCCCTATACTCACCGGGTAAGCGCTGGGGACCAACCACTTGTCGCGCTCTCGTTCACACGACAGACTTCAAGTGCCCAGACGCCAAAGAAAGGAAAGGCCGCCTCGTGCGGCCTTTTGTTTTTCCGGCGTCATCCAATTCACACTCGCCCGAGTTCGCGAATGCTCCATCGAACCGCGCATCGACGCTGCCGATTGCCGCGCTATAATTCGCGCATGAAACTGCTTCGGACCATCCTCCTCTTGCTGCTTTGCGCGGTGCTGCCCATCAGCGGGCTGGCTGCGAGCGGCTTGACGGGCGAGTGCCCGATGCAGCACACGATGTCCATGGAGGACGGCGCGGGAATGTCCGCCGACATGGCGGGCTGCGATTCGATGAAATCGACATCCGTGGACAAGGCGAAAGCCAAGGGCGTGTTCTGCAAGGCCACCGCCCAATGCCAGTTCGGCAGCCTCTACCATCCTGCCGCCAGCGCAGAACTCAGCCGCCCGGCCGCGTTCGCGAGCCCGGTCGTGTTCCATTACGCCCAGTCCCTTTCGGTCCGTGAGCCGAACGGGTTGTGGCGACCTCCGCGCGCCATCTAATCCCGATCCGACAGGTTCACCGCACGCGCGGTGAGGTTCGTCCTATGCCAGGACGTGGAGTCCGTTTGCGACTCCGCCGTTGGGGTTAGATCATGTCATTCCATTTCGGCACGCCGCCAGGTCGGCGTGCCCGTTGGCGCGCGCGCATGCTTTGTGCCGCGCTGCTTGTCGCGGGCATCGCGCATGCCCAGCAAGCACCATCATCGTTACCTTTCACGCTCGACGCCGCGCTGCAGTCGGCGACTGACCGTTCCGCGTCGATGGCCGCGGCACAGGCGTCCGTGCGCGCCAGTGCCGAGGCAGCCGTCAAGGCCGGCCAGTTGCCGGACCCGATGCTCAAGGCCGGCATCGACAATCTGCCGATTGACGGCCCGCAGCGTTTCACCGTCGGTCAGGATTTCATGACGATGCGCCGCATCGGCATCGAGCAGGAGTGGGTGTCCGGGGAAAAGCGGCGGCTGCGTTCCGCGCTCGCGAGCGAGAAGATCGGCCGCGAGCGCGCCGGCTATCTGACGCAGTTCGCGAATGTTCGCCAGCAAACCGCACTGGCCTGGCTGAATGCGGTCTACGCGAAACAGGCCCTCGCGCTGCAACAGGCGCTGCTCGACCACATGAATCACGAGCTGGCCGCGACGCAGGCGTCGTATCGCGGGGCGAGGGCGAGCGCGGCCGACGTCGTGCAGGCGCAAGCGATGCTTGCGCAGACGCGGGACCAGGTGCTGAACGCGCAGCAGAACTATCAGACCGCGCTGATCGGCTTGTCCCGATGGACGACGGTTCCCGTGACCGACGTGACCGGCCAGCCGCCCGCGCCTGAATCGTTCGTATCGTCGCTTCCGCCGGACGCGCTGCGCGTGTCGCAGCCGGCACTCGTCGCCGCAGCGGACGACATCGCAGTCGCCGAAGCCGACACCGCGGTCGCCAGTAGCGAGCGCAGCCCGAACTGGACGTGGGAGATCGCGTACCAGCAGCGCGGCGGCGCGTATTCGAACATGGTGTCCGTGGGCGTGACGATCCCGTTGCCGCTCGATCGCAAGAACCGTCAGAACCGCGATGTCGCCGAGAAGGCCGAACTGGCCACCAAGGCGCGCCTCACTTACGAAGACACGCTGCAGCAAGTCCAGGCCGACATCCGGATGCAATCCGTGACGCTCGCCAGCGGCCGCGAACGCATCGCGAACCTGAGCGGCGCGTTGCTGCCGGCCGCCGACCAGCGCGTGCAACTCGCGAATGCGGCCTACCGTGCCGGCACCGGCTCGCTTGCCGACGCGTTCGCCGCCCGGCGCGCGCAGCTGGACGCGCAGTTGCAGGTGCTCGATCTCAGGCGCGACGTGTCGCGGACCTGGGCCCAGCTCGAATACCAGGTCGTGCCGTCGACGATGGCCGCCGCTCAGTGACGGAGAACGCGATGAACAACAAACCACTGGCGCGTGCCGTGCTGACGGTGTTCGCCGGCGCAGCGCTGCTCGGCACAGGTTATGTCGCGGGCATCCGCCACACGTCGGGCCACGCGGTGACGGTTGCCACCGGCGTCGGCGCTTCGGGTGACAGGATCGACCCGAAGACGGGGCGAAAGGTGCTGTACTGGCACGACCCGATGGTGCCGAGCCAGCACTTCGACAAGCCGGGCAAGTCGCCTTTCATGAACATGCAGCTCGAACCCGTCTACGCGGATGACGGCACTGGTGCCACCGGTATCCGGATCGACCCCGGCATGCAGCAGGATCTCGGGATTCGATACGCGACCGTGCACCGGCAACAGACAGCCGGCGGATTCGATGCGGTGGGTACCACGCAGTTCGACGAGTCGCGCACGGATGTCGTGCAGTCGCGTGTCACCGGGTACATCGACCGGCTGTACGCGCGCGCGCCGATGCAAAAAATCGCGAAGGGCGCACCGATTGCGTCGCTGTTCGTGCCGGACTGGCTCGCGCCGCAAGAGGAATACCTCGCGCTCAAGCGCGGCGGGATGGACCTCAGCCTGCTCGATGCGTCGCGGGCGCGGATGCGCGCGCTGTCGATCCCCGATGGCGTGATCGCGAGCCTCGACCGGACCGGACACGCGCAGACGCACATCGTGCTGACGGCGCCGGAGACGGGCGTCGTCAGCGAACTGAACGTGCGGGACGGCGCGATGGTCGTGCCCGGACAGACCCTGGCGAAGATCTCCGGCCTGTCGACGCTGTGGCTTATCGTCGAGATTCCGGAGGCGCTTGCGCTGAGCGTGCAACCGGGGATGACGGTCGACGCGACGTTCGCGGGTGACGCGACCCGGCACGTCATGGGACGCCTCCGCGAAATCCTGCCGGGCATCAGCACCAGCAGCCGCACGCTGCAAGCGCGTGTGGAACTCGACAATGCAGCGTTGCAGCTGACGCCCGGGATGCTGATGCGCGTTCACGTCGCTGGCCGCAACTCGGTATCGCGCCTGCTCGTGCCGTCCGAAGCGGTCATCACCACCGGCAAGCGCTCGGTCGTCATCGTCAGGAACACTGACGGCCGTCTGCAGCCCGTCGAGGTTCGCACGGGCCAGGACGTCGGCAACGACACCGAAGTGCTCGGCGGACTGAACGAAGGCGATACGGTGATTGAGTCGGGGCAGTTCCTGATCGACTCCGAGGCCAGCCTGAAGGCGGTGCTGCCTCGGCTGGAGGGCGGCACCGGTGCAAGCGCGGCGAGCGCGACGTCCACCCCGGCCGCAGCCGCGCAATCCTACGAGACCACCGGCAAGGTCGAGAAGGTGACCGCCGTCGATATCACGTTGTCCCATCAGCCCGTTCCGGCGCTCGGCTGGGGCGCGATGACGATGGCATTCGGCAAGCCCGCGCCCGCCGCGTTTCCGGACGTGAAGCCTGGGCAGATGGTGCACTTCGTCTTCAGGCAAACGGATGACGGCTATCAGCTGACGAAGGTCGAGCCGATCGGAGGTGTGCAATGATCGCGCGACTCATTCGCTGGTCCATCCGCAACCGCTTGCTGGTGCTGCTCGCGACGATGCTGGTCACCGCATGGGGCGTCTACTCGCTGAAGGAAACGCCGCTCGACGCGCTGCCGGACCTGTCGGATACGCAGGTCATCGTCAAGGCGTCGTATCCGGGCCAGTCGCCGCAGGTCGTCGAAGACCAGGTGACATACCCGTTGACCACCACGTTGCTCGGCGTGCCGGGCGCGAAGACCATCCGCGCGTATTCGTCGTTCGGCGATGCGTTTGTCTACGTGCTGTTCGACGACAAGACCGACGCGTACTGGGCGCGCTCGCGCGTGCTCGAATACCTGAACCAGGTGCAAGGCCGCCTGCCGCAGGGCACGACGGTGTCGCTCGGGCCGGATGCGACCGGGGTCGGCTGGGTGTACGAGTACGCGCTGGTCGACAGGACTGGCCGTCACGATCTCGGCCAGTTGCGCGCGTTGAACGACTGGTTCCTGAAGTTCGAACTGAAATCGGTGCCGGACGTCTCCGAGGTGGCCAGCATCGGCGGCATGGTGCGCCAGTACCAGGTCGTGCTCGATCCGGACCGGCTGCGCGCGTACGGGATCACGCAGCCCGCGGTGCTCGACGCGCTCGGCAAGTCGAACCGGGCATCCGGCGGCTCGGTCGTCGAACTCGCCGAGTCGGAGTACATGGTGCGTGCGTCCGGCTATCTGCGCACGCTCGACGATTTCCGCAACGTCGTATTGCGCACGAACGATGCGGGCACGCCCGTGCTGCTCGGTGACGTCGCACGCATCCAGATCGGGCCGGAGATGCGGCGCGGCATCGCGGAGCTGAACGGTCAGGGCGAAGTCGCAGGCGGGGTTGTCGTGATGCGCTCGGGCAAGAACGCGCTGACGACCATCGACGCGGTCAAGGCGAAGCTCGCGGATCTCGCGCGGTCGTTGCCGCCGGGCGTCGAGGTGGTCACCACCTACGACCGTTCGCAGCTGATCGAGCGCGCGGTCGGCAACCTGAAGGACAAGCTCGTCGAGGAGTTCGTGATCGTCGGGATCGTCTGTGCGGTGTTCCTGTTCCACCTGCGCAGTGCGTTTGTCGCGATTCTGTCGTTGCCGCTCGGCGTGCTGGCCGCGTTCATCGTAATGCGCTACCAGGGCGTGAATGCGAACCTGATGTCGCTCGGCGGCATCGCGATCGCGATCGGCGCGATGATCGACGCGGCCATCGTGATGATCGAGAACGCGCACAAGCATCTGGAGGCGTTCGAGCATGCGCATCCGGATGCACGGATCACGGCGGCGCAGCGCTGGGAACTCATCGCGACTTCCGCTGCCGAGGTCGGACCCGCGCTGTTCTTCTCGCTGCTCATCATCACGCTGTCGTTCATTCCGGTGTTCTCGCTGGAAGGGCAGGAAGGCAAGCTGTTCGCGCCGCTCGCATTCACGAAGACCTATACGATCGCGGCGGCTGCCGGATTGTCGGTCACGCTCGTGCCCGTGCTGATGGGCTATCTGATTCGCGGCCGGATTCCGCACGAGCACGCGAATCCGATCAATCGCATGCTGATCCGGCTGTACCGGCCGCTGCTCGACGCAACGCTGCGCCGGCCGTGGGCGGCCATCGGTCTCGCCGTCGCCGCGCTGGCGCTGACCGTGGTGCCGATCAGCCGGCTCGGTGGCGAATTCATGCCGCCGCTCGACGAGGGCGACCTGCTGTACATGCCGACCGCGCTTCCCGGCATTTCAGCGGAGAAGGCGAGCGCGCTGCTGCAGCAGACCGACCGGCTCATCAAGACGGTACCTGAGGTCGCCACCGTGTTCGGCAAGTCGGGTCGGGCCGATACGGCGACTGACCCGGCGCCGCTCGAGATGTTCGAGACGACCATCCGGTTCAAGCCGCGCGATCAGTGGCGGCCGGGAATGACGCCCGAGAAACTGGTCGACGAGCTCGACAGGACGGTGAAGGTGCCGGGCCTGTCGAACGTCTGGGTGCCGCCGATCCGCAACCGTCTGGACATGTTGTCGACCGGCATCAAGACGCCGGTCGGCATCAAGATTTCCGGACCGGACCTGACGCAGATCGACCGGCTCGCGACCGACGTCGAAACGGCGGTGAAGCGCGTGCCGGGCGTGACGTCCGCGCTCGCGGAACGGCTGAACGGCGGCCGCTATATCGACGTCGACATCGACCGGCTCGCCGCGGCGCGCTACGGGCTTGCGGTTGCGGACCTCCAGTCGGTCGTGTCGTCGGCGGTGGGCGGCGAGAACGTCGGCGAAGTGATCGACGGTCGCGAACGCTTTCCGATCAATGTCCGCTATCCGCGCGAAATACGCGACTCGCTCGAGAAGCTGCGGCAGTTGCCGGTCGTCACGGATCGGGGCGCGCAGATCCGGCTCGGCGACGTCGCGCACATCGCGATTGCCGACGGGCCGCCGATGATCCGCAGCGAAAACGCGCGGCTGTCCGGTTACGTGTATGTCGATATCCGCAATACCGACCTGCAGTCGGCCGTCAACGCGATGCAGCAGGCCGTGGCCCGGCAGGTGCGGCTGCCGCCCGGCTATTCGATCGCGTGGTCGGGCCAGTTCGAGTACCTGGAGCGCGCGGCGGCGAAGCTGAGGATGGTGATTCCCGTGACGCTCGCCGTGATCTTCGTGTTGCTGTTCCTGACCTTCGATTCGGTCGCCGATGCGCTGCTGCTGATGTCGACCGTGCCGTTCGCGCTGGTCGGCGGCTTCTGGCTCATCTGGCTCCTGGGCCACGCGGTATCCGTCGCGACGGCGGTCGGGTTCATTGCGCTCGCCGGCGTGGCGGCCGAATTCGGCGTTGTGATGCTGCTGTATCTGAAGGACGCACTCGATCGCCGGCTCAAGGGCGGCTCGCCGCTGACCGAAGCGCTGCTGTTCGACGCGATTCGCGAAGGGGCCGTGCTGCGCGTGCGACCGAAGGCGATGACGGTGGCCGTCGTGCTGGCCGGCCTCGTTCCGATCATGGTCGGACACGGCGCCGGTTCGGAGGTCATGCAGCGCATCGCCGCGCCGATGGTCGGCGGGATGGTGACGGCGCCGCTGCTGTCGATGTTCGTCATCCCGGCCGCATGGTTCCTGCTGCAGCGCCGTCGTGCGAGACAGGCCGACGCTGCATGTTTTCCCGATGTCGTTTCCGCCGGCACGAGCGTGCCGGTTCAACCCACTGGAGAGATCCGATGAAGAAACCGTTTGCTGTATTCGTTACCGTCGCTTCCGTCTTTGCAATGCCGGCGTTCGCCGGCAACGACATGGCCGGTATGGACATGTCGTCGATGTCTTCCATGTCGTCGACGATGAAGGCATCGACGGCCCACGCACTGACCGATGCGGAAGTCAGGAAGATCGACCCGGCGACCGGCATGATCACGCTGAAGCACGGCGCGCTCGACAATGTCGGCATGCCGCCGATGACGATGGCGTTCAAGGCGAAGGACGCAGCGATGATCGCGCAGGTGAAGGAGGGCGACAAGGTCAGGGTGCGTGTCGAAAACGTCAACGGCACGATGACGATCGTGAAGCTCGAAAAGCGTTCCTGAGCGGGCGTCGATGGCCGGCGCGTGATCCTTTCGCGCGTCAGTGCGGCGACAGCGCGCCTGTCGCTGCGTTGCTACCCGCCGTCCGCGCTTCAAGCAGCGCATGCAACGTCACATACTCCGTGCCCGCACCGGCATCGTTCGCGCGCGCCGTGCGATCGTACGGCTCGTTGTCGTGGATCATGCCGCGCACGATCGGATAGATCTGCGTTTCCCAGCGGCTGCCGTTGAACACGCCGTAGTGTCCGACGCCGGTCTGCACATGATGCGTCTTCAGATACGGCGGCAGCCCCGAGCACAGTTCTTGCGCGGCGACCGTCTGGCCGACCGAGCAGATGTCGTCCTTTTCCCCTTCGATCGTCAGCAGCGCGGTGCGATGGATCGCGGCCGGTTCGACGAGCCGGCCGCCGACCGTCAGTTCGCCGCGCGCGAGCGCGTATTGCTGGAACACCTTTTCCACGGTCTCCAGATAGAACTCCGCGGTGAGATCGGTCGTCGCGAAGTACTCGTCGTAAAAATGCCGCAGCGCGTCGGCCTTCTCGGGGTCGCCTTTCGCGCGCTCGTAATACAGGTCGGAAAACGACGACGCATGGCGATCCGGATTCATCGACATGAACGCGCCGACCTGCACGAAACCCGGATACACGCGTCGCTGCGCGCCCGGAAAGCCCGACGGCACGACGCTGATCAGATGGCGCGCGAACCAGTCGATCGGGCGGCTCGTCGCGAGCTCGTTGACCTTCGTCGGATTCACGCGGCAATCGATCGGGCCCGCCATCAGCGTCAGGCTCGCGGGTTGCGCGGGGTCGCGGGCGGCCGCCATCAGCGCGACGGCCGCGAGCGCGGCGACGGTCGGCTGGCAGATCGCGAGCACGTGCGCGTCCGGGCCAATGTGACGGATGAAATCGATCACGTGTTCGACATATTCGTCGAAGCCGAAGCGTCCGGCGCGCAGCGGAATGTCGCGCGGGTTGTGCCAGTCGGTGATATACACGTCGTGATCGGCGAGCATCGTGCGCACCGTGCCGCGCAACAGCGTCGCGAAATGCCCGGACATCGGCGCGACGATCAGCACGCGCGGCTGCCGCGCAACCTGCCGCGTCTTCCGGAAGTGCAGCAGCGTGCCGAACGGCGTGCCGCACGCGGCTTCCTCGACCACCGGCATCGTCTCACCGTCGATGTCGACCGCGTCGATGCAGAACGGCGGACGGCGATGCGAGAACGCACAGCATTCGAGCAGTTCGCACCACGCGTCGAGCGTGCGGCCCTGCGCCGTGGACGTCGACGGCGGCCACATCGACATCGACGCACGCAGGTACGTGGCCCACGCGCGCGTGGGCCGCGTGCATTCGGAAAACCACTGATAAAAGGGGTACGCAAGCATGTTCATGACCGTCGCACCTTTCGCCGCTATAAGTTGAACGAGGCAAGCCATGTGCCAGTCGAACGCTGGCACGCGCGTTGCACGCTGTCATGGGGCGCGGCGGCGTGTGCGGCTGCTTGGCGCGTGACGGCTGCATATAGCGTGCCGCAAAATGCTACGCCGGTGCAAGGTGCTGTTTGCCCGATTATTGCCGCCGGATAGCGGTGCGCGAGCCGCACCGCTCTGGTGCGGCGTGCGCGACACGTCCGATCGTTTCTGGTGCATGTGCACGACAGCGATTCATAGGGGACACAAGATGAAACCCGCAAGCGAAACGACGCTGACCATTAGCAACCGAAACTACTCGACATGGTCGATGCGCGGGTGGCTGCTCGCGAAGCTGAGCGGCCTGCCGTTCGAGACGGTGAGGGTGCCGATCGACGCCGCGTCACGCGCCGAGCTGCTGCTGCTGTCGCCGTCGATACTCGTGCCGTGTCTGACGCACGAAGGCACCAAGGTGTGGGACACGCTCGCGATTGCTGAATATCTGAACGAGATCCGGCCCGACGCGCAACTGCTGCCGAAAGCGCGGCATGCGCGTGCGCATTGCCGGTCGATTTGCGGCGAGATGCATTCGGGCTTCAGTGCGTTGCGCTCCGCGTTGCCGATGAACCTGCGTGCGCATTTCCCGAACTTCCGCATCTGGTCGCGCGCGCAGTACGACATCGAACGGATCGTGACGATCTGGCGCGAATGCCTCGCGGAGTATGGCGGACCCTGGCTGTTCGGCGAGATCAGCGTTGCCGATGCGATGTACGCGCCGGTCGTCACGCGCTTTGTGACCTATGACGTGAAGCTCGAACCCGATATCGCCGAGTACTGCATGCGCGTGCTCGCGCAGCCGTTCGTCGCGGAATGGATCGAGGCGGCGAAGGCGGAGAAGGAAGATATCGACGAGCTCGATATGGAGTTTTAGCGGATAGCTTGCGTGCGCGATCGCCTGGATGAATTAACCCGTCAGCCATGCGAACTATCGTCCTAATCGCTCCCGCAGGAACTCGATGAAGCGCTGCGTTTTCGCCGGCAGCAACCGGGTTTCGGTGATCGCATAGACAGGCAGCGGCGTGCCATGCCATGCCGGCATGACGCGCCGCAGCGCCCCGCTGGCCAGTTCATCGGAGATGATCTCTTCCGGTATCAGGATGATGCCCATGTCGAGCGTCGACAGCCTGCGGATCATGCCGACGCTGTTGAGCGCGAACCTGCCACCCACCGGCACTGTGGCGGTTCGCTTCCCGTCGTGCAGCGTCCATGAGTCGGCCTTCAGGATACTCAGACACTCATGCCGTGCCAGGTCAGCGGGCCTGCCTGGCTCGCCCGACCGTTCCAGATAACCAGGCGACGCATAGAGGTAAGGCGTGAGCGAGGCAAGCGGCCGTGCGATCAGTTGCGAGCTTTCGGACTCTCCAATGCGGATCGCCACGTCAAACGGTTCGCTGACCAGATCGACCCGTCGCGGCGTCAGGTCGAAATCGAAGGTGATGCCGGGATAGAGGCCCGCAAACTCCGCGATCAGCGGCGCCAGGTAGGTCACGGCGAAATCCACCGGTAATGATGCGCGCAGCACGCCGCTCGGCTGGGCCAGCATTTCGCCGAGCTGCTCGTGTGCGAGCCGGGCTTCATCGACGATGCGCTTGCAACGCTCGAAATAAATCTGACCCGCTTCGGTCAGTTCGATCTTCCGTGTCGTGCGATGCAGCAGGCGTAGCCCGATCGCCTTCTCCAGTCCGCTGATCCGACGCGACACCGTCGAGTTAGGCATTCCCATCGCGTCCGCGGCACTGCGAAAGCCCTTGGCTTTGACGACCTCGACGAACAAGGCCATGTCGTTCAGCAGTTCCATGTAGATTGCTCCATGAAGGGATCAATGTTATCCAAATTACCATATTTATCCCGCATGGGGATCGCGCGATGATGCGTCCGTCCACCCTCCAGTGAAGGAAGTTCATCGTGAGCAAACTGTTCGATCCCGTCCGCGTCGGCCGCTACACCCTGCAGAACCGTCTGGTGATGGCCCCCATGACTCGCAGCCGTGCGCAGTACGACGGCACGCCGGGAGACCTTGCCGCCGAGTACTACGCTCAGCGGGCCAGCGTTGGCCTGATCGTGACGGAAGGCGCCCAGCCGTCGGATGACGGGCAGGGTTACCTGACCACGCCGGGCATTTATACGGACGCGCATGTCGCCGGATGGAAAAAGACAACCGATGCCGTGCATGCGGAGGGCGGCCACGTCTTCATCCAGTTGATGCACGCCGGGCGCATGTCGCACCCCGATAACACGCCGCATCACCGGCAGGGCGTCGCGCCCGCTGCCATCGCCCCTGGTACGCCGATGTTCACGGCCAAGGGCATGCAGGACATTCCCGTGCCGCGTGCGCTGACCACCGACGAAGTGCGCCAGACCGTCCAGGATTTCCGCCATGCGGCTCGACGCGCGATCGAGGCCGGTGCCGACGGCGTCGAAATCCATGGCGCCAACGCCTACCTGATCCATCAGTTCTTCGCCCCGAGCGCGAACACACGCACCGATGAATACGGTGGTTCGATCGAGAATCGCGCCCGCTTTGCGATCGAAGTCGCGACCGCGATTGCCGAAGAGATCGGCGCGGACCGCACCGCCATCCGGCTTTCGCCGGGCACGACGATCTGGGGTATCGACGAAGGTGCCGAAGGGCCGGACCTGTACCGCTACCTGGTCGCCGAACTCGACAAACTGGGGCTCGCCTACCTGCACATCATGGAGCAGGGCAACGAAGCGCTGCTGGCCGACATCCGCAAGCTCTGGCAGGGCACGCTGATCCTGAACCGGCCGGGCCGCCCACGTGAGCAAGTTGAGGCCGACCTGGCGACGGGGCTGGCCGACCTGGAGGCCTATGGCCAGATGATCCTTGCGAACCCGGATTTCGTCGCCCGGCTGAAGAGCAGCGCACCGATGAACGAGGCGGACCGCAATGGCTTCTTCGGCGGTACGGCGCAGGGCTACACGGACTACCCGACGCTGAGCGAAGCACAGGGTGCATGAGGTGAACGTGATGCCTGTCATTGCTCCGCTGCAGCGCGCCAACCACGGCAGCCACTTCCACGCTTACGGCCTGCGCGGCGTGGCCGCGCAGATCGATCCCTTCCTGGGCGTCGATCACGCGTGGATGAGTGGGCCGACGTTTCCGCCGCATTCCCATGCCGGCTTTTCGGCAATCTCCTATGTGTTCCTCGATTCGGAAACGGGTATCGACAACCGTGATTCGCTTGGCACCCGAAACGTGATCCAGCCCGGCGGCCTGCACTGGGCGACGGCTGGAAGCGGCATCGTTCACGAGGAAGTACCGGCAGAGGTCGGCAAGACGGTTCATTCGCTGCAGATCTTCGTCAACCTTGCTCGGGAACGACAGAACATCGCGCCGTTTGCACTGATCCTCGAGCCGCAGGACATCCCGGTGGTGCAACTGCCGGGCGCCAAGGTGCGCGTGCCAGTCGGAAGCTTCAAGGACGCATGTTCGCCACTGAAGCCACCCACCGAAGTGACGATGCTCGACATTTCGCTGGAGGAAGGCGCCGAACTGGCCGTGCCTGTCGCAGCGGGCTATTGCGCGTTCGTGATGCCGATCCATGGAACGGCCAGCGTGGATGGCCAGGACTTCACGCACGACGCTCTCAAGCTCCCTGTCTTTCCGCCACAGGACACACCCCACGCGATCACGCTTCAAGCGTTCCGCGGCAGCGCCAAGGTCATGCTGTTTGCCGGCCCGCCGCTGCATTCCACTGCAACCTGACTACAAAGGAGTCTCTTCGTGACTTTCGAACGTTTCACTGGCGACAACGCCGCGCTTTTGCTGATCGACCACCAGGTCGGCACCATGGGCTGGGTGCATTCCATTCCTTTCGACGAGATGAAGCGCAACGCGCTGATGCTGGCCAAGACCGCCAGCATCCTGAAGATGCCGGTGGTGCTCACCTCCAGCATGGAGGAATACGCACAGGGGCCGCTGCTCGACGAACTGGAAACCATCCTGCCGAACGAGTTCGCTGCTCGTGTCAAGCGCGCGGGTATCGTCAACGCGATGGATGACGTGAATTTCGCCGCAGCCGTCGAGGCGACCGGGCGCCGCAAGTTCATCATCGCGGGCGTCACCAACGACGTCTGCACCGTGTTCCCGGCACTGAGCCTCGTGCGCGACGGCTACGACGTGCAAGCGATTGCCGATGCAGGCGGCTCGCCGAGCCGGATCAGTGACGACATGGCGTTGCGCCGCATGGAGAAGAACGGCGTCACGCTCTCCAGTACGAACCAGGTGATTGCCGAGTTGGCGGGTAACTGGAGCACGCCCGAAGGGATGCGGATCATTCAGGAAGTGATCATGCCCGCATTGCAGGGCTGACGGAGCGGGCACGCGTTGTCAGGCCGGAGATGCTGATCCAACGGCCTGGCGACTCTGGCCTCTACCGCCCAGACGGAACTCACGCTACGCTTACCCTGAAGCCGCCAAGTACACAACCGTACACCCCTCGGTAGCAGACACGCCCCAGGGAAGCACGTGACGAGTTCGTCCATGCCGGTGCAACGGCTATCGAAATCGGAGAGTTTCCCCATGAAGACGCCCCGACGACTTCTGTTGGCTTTCGGCATCTTCTCGTTGTCGCTGTTCGCTCACGCAGAGCCAGTCAAACTGGAGTTTGTCGTGAACATCAAAACCGGCGAACGAGGTATGCCCAATCAATACGAGAAGCTCGAACTCGGCGAGGGCAGCGGGCGCTACGTCGCTGCGCTCAAGCAAAGCGGAAAGGTGACAAGCAAAGGATTGCTTGAGGGTGCAACCGTTCTCGACTGGGGGTTTCACGAGGTCCCGACCGAAGAAGCCGCCGAAGCTGGCTGGAACGAAGCAGAGCCGAACGGCGGAGGTCCTGGTTATCTGGTCTTCACCCTTCCGTCAGGTGACAAGCTCACGATGCGTCTTCAAATGCATCTCCAGTATGTTCCTCAGGTGCATGGGGCACCTCAGCCCTTCATCTTCGGTCTTTGGCAGATCGTCGGTGCCAGCGGGAGTTTGAGCCACTTGCAAGGAACAGGGGTGATACGCGTAGAGCGACCGTCAGCAGCAGAACGTTTGTGGATCCTCGAGGGGGAAGTCGGCCGCGCGAAGAATGCCTCACATTAGTTGCCTCAAGACCACCGACCATCTCGGGATTTGCGCAGCTGCTAGCCGACTGGCAAATTGGCGCGCGTTTGCCGGCGGCATTGCTTCGTCAGACTACGCCCCGGCAAAATCCGCTTGCTGATCGAACGAAGTCGTGACATCCACCGGACTCCATTGCCGGGAAATCCCGGCCCCTCTGTTCGTGTATAAAGGAGGCAACCCTGGACCAACGGAGCCCGCCGTGCCCGAAACACGACCGCCAAGCACAGAGCCAACACCTGAAGGCTCGCGCACATCGGTCTGGCGCCGCGCCAGGCCATTGGCCCTTGTCGGCGGCATCGGCCTTTTGGTCGCGAGCCTGTTGGTGATCTTCAACCCGTTTCGGGAAAAACTGGACGAACGCGCGCTGAGTGACCTGGGATTTTTCACGAACGCCTGCAGTGACAGCAGCGGTTCAGCGACCACACCCGTGCCGGGATGTCTGGCATTGCGGGCAAAGCCGGCATTGACGACCGCTCAGTTGGCCGCCGCACTCCCGCATCTACGAAAGCTCCACGTCAGGCTCGAGTTGAGTCTGGCGGACACCGAAGTCGATAACGTCGACTCGTTGGACGGACTCGATGGTCTGGAATCGCTCGACCTCACGGGCACACGCGTGTGGAGCATCGACGCACTCAAGGGAATGCGTTCCCTGAAACGACTCGTGGCCCACCGCACCCAAATCCAGAACATCGATTCGCTTCAAGGATTGACCGGTCTGCAATCGATCAATCTCTGGGATACCCGGGTCTCGAACCTCCGCGCGCTGAAGGGCTTGACCGACCTGCAGCAACTCGACCTCCGGGACACACAGGTTCGGGATCTCGATGCGTTGGAGAAATTGCCTCACCTGGAAACACTGAAGCTGGGCGGCGCCAGGAATGTCCGGAACATCGAGCCACTCCGTCAGCTGACCACCTTGAGAACGCTCGATCTCAATGAGACGCAAGTCGAGAGTCTCGATGCGTTGAAGAAGCTGCACGACCTGCAGGCGCTCTATCTCGCGAATACCCCGGTTCGGAACATCGATGTGCTGGCCGGAATGCCCACCCTGAAAACCCTCGCGCTCGATGGTTCCAGAGTCGAGAATATCGCGGCGGTGCGGGGCTTGCTCCAGTTGGAAACGCTCGTGCTTGCCCGCACGCAAGTCACGAACATCGATGCGCTCAAGGGCCTGACGGGCCTGCGATGGCTCAATCTCTCCGATACGAATGTCGAGAACATCGATGCGCTGAAAGACCTGACGGGCCTTCGAACGCTCAATCTTTTTCGCACCGACGTTCATAGCATCGATGCACTGAAGGGATTGACCAGCTTGCAAGAGCTCTATCTCGCGAACACCCCGGTCCAGGACGTCGACGTACTGAAGGGGCTGACAGGGTTGCGAGAGCTCGTGCTTTATGGGACCCGAGCCAGGAACGTCGACGAGATCAAGGCAGCGTTACCGAACACTCGAATCGTTTGGTGACGATTCTATTTGCTCCACCCACTCGACTATCCGTGCTCGAGCGGCCGATTCGAGGACGTGAGCGCACCTACGAGACGTCGCATCGCAGGCGCGCATCGCGAGACACAGCACGTCGTTGCATGCCGCGAGCAATCGCGCGTCGTGCGTGGGTATTCAGGTGCTGGTAGCGAGACGCGGGCCCGTGTTGCGGGGCGCAGACTCGGCCTCAGTCCAATGCGACGGCTGTGCGCTTACCCAAGGCTCGATGCCGAGTTTCTGCACTTCTTCGAGAAACGCCACACGCGTGCGCCAGTAATCCGCTTGCAATTTCGCATCGATGACACGCTGCTCCGCAGTGAACAACTCCATGCGCGCAGTCACCAGCATCGACGCAGCGGCTTTTTCCGGTGTGGGTGCGTGACGCATCGACCAACGGTTGATCCAGTTCATCATGTCGACCTCCCCCGAAATAATCGACGAACCCGCATCGGCCAATCGCAATCGGCCGAGCGCTACCTGAACAGGCTTCCCGGTTTTCGGCTATCGCCTGGAGGTATCGCGACGTTCAGCGTATATGCGGACCGTGTCGACGCATCTGATCTCGACGAGGCGTGGCCGCGTCGATAACGTCATGCAATGCGTAACAGGAACAGTGATGCGAGACAGCAGTCGCATGACGGCCGACAGGTATTTGGACATGATTTCCCCGACCTCGCTGGATGTTTGTTTGTCGCCCGCATCGAGCCGTCTGGCCGTGCGGATTCTGGTGTGCACGAGAAACGCAGCAAGTTGCGGACCAGTTCGGGAGATGTCAATGAATCCGGGCAACACGGGCACCAGCGATATGGCGGTGAAACATCGGGGCGCGGCTTTGTTTCAATCGTGTAACGTCGGGTCTCCGGGGGGCGAGGGCGGAATGCCAGGCCAGATAAGGATCCGACGGAAAGAGCGGAATAGCGCATCGGCGGCATACATTCGATCCGACGAATGAATCGCTGTCGAGCAGCGATGAATGTTTCAAGTACGCAACGTGCGCGGAGGCGCGCTTCGGAATCAGTCCATCGGTTTGGTGTGGGACCGGGGTGTGAGCGTCCGTTTTTTGGGACGGAGCCGACGTTCGAATGTCCGTCGAAGTCAATCGGACATCCGTTTGACCAAAATCGTCGCGGCATCTCGGCCGTTACGAGTGTTCGGTTGATGACAATGGCGCGTCCGTTAGCGGACTCAGACCGCACAGCTCAAGCAGATCGGAGCGAGATCTTCGAGCGAAGGGAGACTTCGGGGTTTACGCGGTATGGCGCGAAAAAAGAAAAAATTGGCATGAGAACTAAAATTCGTTTCCCGGGTTGCCATATAGTTGCCAGCAACGGCTCGACGCGCTTTCCATCGACCTTCGACGGTCGTGGATCGCGTGGCTACACACCGCCGGGCCGCGTTCGAACACAACTCGCACCGAAGAGGAGCACGAGACATGCAATTCCTAGACGATTCCCTGTTGCCGGAAAACCAGGAAAAGTTGGTCATCCAGGTTGCACCGTATGGGCCGCAATGGCTTCCCGGCGATTCGGACGATATTCCTCTGACGATGGACGAGCAGGTTCAGAAAGCCGTCGATTGCTACAACGCCGGGGCGACCGTGTTGCACGTCCATGTACGCGAAGCCGACGGCAAGGGTAGCAAGCGCCTGTCGATGTTCAACGAGATGCTTGCGCGGCTGCGCGAAGCGGTGCCGAAAATGGTGCTGCAGGTCGGCGGTTCGATCTCGTTCGCGCCGGAAAACGAAGGTCAGGCTGCCAAGTGGCTCAGCGATGATACGCGTCACATGCTTGCCAATCTGGATCCGAAGCCGGACCAGGTGACGGTCGCGATCAACACTACGCAGATGAATCTGATGGAGTTGATGAGAGAGGAGGACTACGCGGGCACCTCGCTGTCCGATCCGGCCATGCAGGCTGCGTATCGCGACATGGTTGTTCCGTCCAACCCGTCGTGGTACGAAGAGCACATCAGGCGACTGGTCACGAACGGCATTCAGCCGCACTTCATGCTTGGTGGCGTGACGAGCCTGGATACGGTCGAGCGCATGATTCGCTCGGGTGTCTACAAGGGGCCGCTGGTTCTGAACTATGTGGCGATCGGTGGCGGTGCATCCGGCGTGAATCCAGCCGACATGCTCGAGTTCGTGCGTCGTACGCCGGACGGTGCCGTGCTGACGATCGAGTCGCTGAACCGTAATGTGGTGCCGATGACCACGATGGCCATCGCGCTGGGGCTGCATGTGCGTGTCGGGATCGAGGACACGCTGAATGGCCCGGACGGCAGGCGTGCGTCGTCGGTGCAGCAGGTCGAGAAGATGGTCCGCATCGCTCGTGAACTGAACCGCGAGATCGCCACTGGCGAAGACGCTCATCGCATCTACCAGACCGGCACGTTCTGGAGCAGCACGGATGAAACCTTGCGGAAGCTCGGCATGGCGCCTAATCGCGCACCCGGCGTGAAAAGCGTGCCGTTGCGCGCCGCATAAAGGGGTGGGGCGCGGCAAGCGCCCCGTCCGGAGCACGCGGCAGGTACGGCATGCGTAGCTCGACAGTTGCTCGGAAGTGAGCGAAAACGAAGAGGCGCGGGGGGGCCCGAATGGGCAACCCTCGGCGGTCATATCGACTGCATCGACGTATTGGCAAATATCAAAGAGGCAACGACTCGCGCGAATGCCCTCATGCCGGAGACATCAATGAGCTTGTATCCAATCGAACATCAGGCTGCGGATCGTGACGACTACCTCGTCAGCCGTCCACGGGCGTGGTTTGCGTTCGCCATGACGTTCGCGCTGATGCTGTTTGATTACATCGATCGCCAAGTGATCGTGTCGCTCTTCCCTCATCTGAAGCTGGCCTGGAGCCTGTCCGACAAGCAGCTCGGTGCGCTCGTATCGGTCATTTCGATTGTCGTTGCGCTCGGCGGTTTGCCGGTCGCGCTGCTGGCGGACCGCGTCAGTCGGGTCAAAAGCATTTTCCTGATGGCTGCGCTCTGGAGTCTCGCGTCAATTTCATGCATGTTCGCGCGCAACTACGGCGAGATGTTTGCCGCACGCGCGCTCGTCGGCGTCGGCGAAACGGGCTACGGTTCGGTGGGGGGCGCGCTGCTCGCCAGCCTGTTTCCCCGGCGCTTGCGCGCAACGCTTCAGGGCGGTCTGCTGGCGGCTGCGTCGCTCGGTTCCGTGCTTGGGGTTTTGTTGGGCGCGGAAGTCGCAAAGTATTGGGGGTGGCGCGCGGCATTCGGCGTTGTGGGCGTGCCGGGTCTCGTGCTTGCCATGCTGTATCTGCTGGTGCCGGATTACAAGACCGTCGCGCTGACGCCTCATTCGGTCCAAGCTCGTCCGGCGGCATTGGCCACCGTCCGTCAAGTCGTTGGAACGCTGCTCGGCTCGGCGACGATCTGGTGGACATGTCTGGGCGCGGCTTTTCAATTGATCGTCGTATCGACCATCTGGTCCTGGCTGCCAAGCTATTTCATGCGATTCCATTCGGTCGCGCCCGATCGGGCGGCACGGGAGGCCGCGCTGGTTGTGCTTTGCGGCGCCCTCGGAGGAATTCTGTGGGGCAATCTTGCGGATCGCCTCGGTGCCCGCGGGCATACCAAGAAGCTCGTCATGGTGGCGTCGCTTGCCGTGGCGACGTTCTTCGTCTTCCTGACGGCTTTCACGGTAGCAGCATCGTCGCCGTTTCAATTCCCGCTCGTCGCGTTCGGCGGATTTCTGATGACATGCACGCTGGCGCCGTCGGCAGGCGTGATTTACGACGTCGTTCACCCGGGTGTTCGTGCGACTGGCGCGTCGATTCTGTCGTTGTTCCAGAATCTCTTCGGCCTTGCCGTCGGCCCGATTCTGGGCGGTTTGTTTTCCGATCTGTGGGGCCTGCAGACTGCACTCGCGATCATGCCGGCGTTCGGCATTGTCGCCGCGTTGTGCTTCCTGCGGGCACGACGCACCTACGAATCCGATATGGCTCGGGTCGTCGGGGTGCATTTGGATGCGGCCACGCCCTCCGTATCACCCACTGCGGTATCGGCCTGATCGATGCTCGCGGGTTGACCAAACGTATCGAATTTCGGCTTCCACTCTGGACTGGCGATGAATCACTTCAGCACTCAAATTCAGTCGGCTTCACCGAACGCTTTGACGACGGACCAGCCCGCCTGGCTCCCCTCCGTCGATACGATCGCTTCGGCGCGCATCACGGCGTTCATGCAATGGCTCTCCGACGAGCGCAACTTGTCGTTCGGCAGCTACGCCGAACTGTGGCGCTGGTCGGTCGATCATGTCGACACGTTCTGGTCTGCCCTGTGGGATTGGGCGGATATCATTTCAGTCGAGCCGCGCGGCGACACGTTGGTCGACACCGCAATGCCGGGCGCGAAGTGGTTCCCCGGTGTACAGATGAATTACGTCGAGCAAGTGTTTCGGCACGCTGATCCGACCTCACCCGCGATATCGTTTCGCAACGAGGCGGGTGATCAGCGCGACCTGAGCTGGGGCGAGCTGGAGCAGCAAGTCGCGGCGCTTGCGGCTACGTTGAGGCGACTGGGAGTGGCGCGCGGCGACCGAGTCGCCGCTTTCATGCCCAACACACCCGAGACGATCGTGGCGTTCCTTGCAACGGTCAGCGTCGGCGCGATCTGGTCAGCATGTGCGCCGGACATGGGGCAGCTTGCCGTTCTGGACCGTTTCCGCCAGATTGAGCCCAAGGCCATGATCGCGGTCGACGGCTATCGGTACGGCGGCAAGTCGTACGACCGGCGCGAATTGCTGCATGCATTGCTTGGCGAACTGCCGAGCGTGGAGCATGTCGTCCTGGTGCCAAATCTCGATCCGCATGCTTGCGCCGCTTCCTTCGCACATGGCGTTGACTGGGCGGACGCGATCGCAGGTGATGCACCGCTCGCGGTCGACGACGTTCCGTTTGATCATCCGCTCTGGATCGTTTATTCGTCAGGTACGACGGGTTTGCCCAAACCGATTGTCCATTCGCACGGCGGGATCGTGCTCGAGCATGTGAAGCTCACGACGCTCCATCTAGACCTGCGTCCGGGCGACCGATTCCATTGGAATGCGAGCACCGGATGGATCATGTGGAACCTTCAGGTTGGCGGGCTGCTTGCAGGCGCGACCGCATGCCTTTACGACGGCAACCCCGGCTACCCCGATATGAACGCACTGTGGCGTTTCGTCGGAGACGCACGCATCAACTTCTTCGGCGCAGGCGCCGCTTATTTCCAGAGTTGCGTCAAGGCTGGCGTGGAGCCGAATGAAGTCGCGGATCTTTCGCAGTTGCGCGCAGTGGGGTCCACCGGGTCTCCGTTGTCGCCGGAAGGCTACCGATGGATCCTCGATCATGTCGGAGATGTGTGGATCAACGCGATTTCCGGTGGCACTGACTTCGCCGGTTGTTTCGTTGCCGGCGTGCCGACGTTGCCGGTTTACCTCGGTGAAATGCAGTGCCGCTGCCTTGGTGCCCGCGTAGAGGCTTTCGATGACGCAGGCAATGCACTGATCGACGAGGTCGGCGAATTGGTCTGCACCGCGCCGATGCCATCGATGCCGCTTTATTTCTGGAACGATGAGGATAACCGACGCTACCGCGACAGCTACTTCGACACATACCCCGGTATCTGGCGTCACGGCGACTGGGTGCGTATCACACCACGTGGTGGCGCAATCATCTACGGACGCTCCGATGCAACGATCAATCGATACGGAATCCGAATGGGGACGAGCGAGTTGTACCGCGCGGTAGAAGATTTGCCCGAGGTGCTGGACAGCATGGTCGTCGATCTCGAATACCTCGGACGCGAGTCCTATATGCCTTTGTTTGTGGTGTTGCGCCCCGGCGTCGAATTGAGTCCGGAATTGACCGTGACGATCCGGGACCGGATCAAGGCCGCGCTGTCCGCACGGCACGTACCGAACGAAGTGCTTCAAGTGCCATCCATTCCTCGCACGATGTCCGGCAAGAAGATGGAGTTGCCGATCAAGAAGCTGCTGTTGGGGCATCCGATCGAGAAGGTAGCGAACCCGGACACGATGGCGAATCCGGAGAGCCTGGCGTGGTTCCAAGAGTTCGCGCTGGGCTGCGTACAGCGATTTGGTGATGCTCACAAGCTTGCGTCGACCCAATAGTGCCCGCAATCGGTGAAGCGACCCGTCGACTTCGATGGCGTTCGAAATTCTCCTGGAGACTGTAAGCCATGTCACGTTGTATCCGAATCGCACCTGTTGACGAACTGCGTCCAGGGCAGCGCAAGCTCGTCTTTGTCGATGGAGCCAGCATCGTCGTCTTCAACATCGACGGAAAGGTCTTTGCTGTCGACAATTCGTGTCCACACAACGGTGCATCGCTGGCCAGCGGCCAACTGGAGGGACACATGCTGCGCTGTCCCGCGCACGGGATGCGCTTCGATCTGCGCGAGGGGCCCGATTCGAAAGCATCGGGGCTTTGTCCGAAGAAATTCCCTGTTCAGGAGCATGACGGACAGTTCGTGATGCTCGTCGGCGAACCGTCTCGGACGCCTTGAAACACGATCCGGCTGTTCGATAGCAAAGATATATTCCGAGCAAGGTGGAGACACATATGCAAGACAATCTGGTGGCCGCGACGCCGTCGGCATACAACTACCCGCTTCTGATCAAGCAGTTGCTGCTCAATGCCCGAAGCATTCATGGCGACCAGGAGATCACGTATCGTGGTGAATTGCGCTACCGCTTCAGTGACTTCGATCGCCGTCTTTGCCGGCTTGCGTCGGCACTGACGTCGCTCGACGTTCGACACGGATCCACCGTCGCAGTCATGGACTGGGACAGTCACCGCTATCTGGAGAGCTATTTCGCGATTCCGATGATGGGGGCCACGCTCTTCACGGTGAACGTGCGGCTGTCGCCTCAACAAATCCTTTATACGTTGAACGATTCGGAAGCGGAAGCCGTTCTCGTTCATGCTGATTTTGTCGAGATGTTGTCCCAGATCTGGGGGGAACTGCGGTTTGTGCGCCATGTGATTGTTCTGGCGGACGGTCAGCCGATGCCGAAGACCGACTTGCCAGTGGCCGGCGAGTACGAGACCTTGCTGGAGCAGGCGTCACCCGAGTTTTCGTTCGGGGAGTTCGACGAGAACACGAAGGCTGCGGTTTTTTATACAACGGGAACAACCGGCGATCCGAAAGGCGTCAGCTATAGCCACCGGAACATCGTCATGCATGCGATGTCGACCGCGATGAGCTTGTGCGCGCCGCGCGATGGGCAGCGGCTGCATCGGGAAGATGTCTACATGCCGATCACGCCGATGTTTCACGTCCTCGCATGGGGGATGCCGTATATCGCGATCATGCTCGGGCTCAAGACCGTTCTGCCCGGCCGCTATGTTCCGGATGTGTTGCTCCGATTGCACGAAACGGAGAAAGTCACATTCTCTCATTGCGTGCCGACGATCCTCCAGATGCTTCTGCAGGCCGCGCCGGAAGACGAGAGTGCACTGTCGGGTTGGAAACTCGTCATCGGCGGTTCAGCGCTGTCGCCCTCGCTTTGCGATGCGGCGATGGCGCGCGGCATCGACGTCTTCACCGGGTACGGAATGTCGGAAACAGGCCCGATTGTCGCGCTCGCGCAATTGCCGCCAGGGTTCGCATCGAGCAATCGGGACGACTCGGCAGCCAATCACCATAAGGAATTGCAGATGCGCTGTTCGACCGGGCGCCCTGTTGCGATGGTCGACTTTCGTGTCGTCGACGAAAACATGAACGACGTGCCGCGCGACGGCAAGAGTCCCGGGGAAATCATTCTTCGCGCTCCATTCCTGACGGTCGGCTACAACAACAAGCCGGATGCGTCAGAGGCGTTGTGGGCGGGCGGCTATCTCCACACGCAGGATATTGCGGTGATGCATCCGGATGGATTCGTGCAGATCGTGGACCGCATCAAGGACGTGATCAAGACCGGTGGCGAATGGGTGTCGTCGATCGACGTGGAGCGCTTGATTTCGCTTGTGCCGGGCGTCGTCGAGTGCGCGGTGATCGGCGTGCCCGATGTGAAATGGGGCGAGCGGCCGATGGCGCTCGTGGTAAGGGGAGCCGACCGCGAAGTGAGCGCGCCCGTCGTTCGCGAACACCTGATGAAGCACGTCGAGACGAATCGGATCAGTCGTTATGCGGTTCCGGAAGAGAGCCGCATCGTCTTTGTCGAAGAAATTCCGAAGACGAGTGTCGGCAAGATCGACAAGAAGCGCCTGCGCCAGATGGCCGCGTAGTCGCCAGACTCAGTATTGTCGCCGTGAACGCGATTGGCGGCATGCGTATCGCTGTTTCGAAGTGCCGGGTGCGTCGCAGTCTCCATCTGCTGGGATCGGACAAGCGCGGCACATCGTCCGCTTCTACGTGCAGTGCTCGTTTCGCCAAGACTTCGGCGCCATGCCGAATCGCTTCGTGAACCATTGAGTGAAGGACGCATGTCGTGTGTAGCCGAGCAGCGTGGCAACGTGTCCGATCGAATACCGCCGGTTGCTCATATAGCGAACCGCGAGATCGTGGCGCACTTCTTCGATCAGATCCGAGAACGTCGTGTCCGCTTCAGCCAGGTGCCGCTGCAGAGAGCGCACGCTCATATGCAACTGGCGGGCGACGTGCTCGATGTCTGCCTGTTCGACAGGTAACAGCAAATAGATTGCGTTGCGAACCTCCGCGGCGATGGTCGGAGAACCTTCCACGTCGACGGATATCGCCAAACCTTCCGCATATCTGACCAGTTCCGGATCCGCCATCGGATTGGGTTGGTCCAGATCGCTGTCGAGGCAAATCAACCCGTTAAAGTCGCTGCCGAACATCACCGGGCAGCCGAAGTAATGCCGGTGATCGCGCAGGTCAGGCGGTGCCGGATGCGTGAAGTGGACACTGATCGGCTTCCAGTTCGGGCCAAGAATCGCCGCGCAGGTTCGTGTCAGCACACCGATCGCAAGCTCGACTGTTTGCCGCGGCCATTCACCCGTGTCGCACAGAATCTGCTCACCGATTACAACCCTCGATCCGGTCGTTTCGAAGTAGAGCCCGAGCGCGTCGTTCAGCAAGTGACGATATTGCAGCATCGCGAGGAGCACCTCGCGAAGCGTGCGCTTGTGCGCCAGCAGGAGGCCGATGATCCCGAAGTCGAAGGCCGTGCGCGCCTTCGCCATCTGGATGCCGAAAGACAGACAGCCGGACTCGGACGCGGAAGCCTCAAGCAGTTTGCAAACTGCCATGAACGAGATGCGTTGTTCCCGGTTCATCAGCATCGCCGGATCGAGCCCGAACTTGCGCAACAGGTCATGCGCGGGCAGTCCGTGTCGCAGCGCTACCTGGAGGTAATGCGTCAACGCGGCCGCCCGGGCCTTGGGTTCATTTGCTGTCGCTTGACTGTGCTGAGCGGTTGCCATGACGAGGCCTCGGGGTTTATACGAACTGGCGCGGAAAATGAAGAAAACGGCGCCAAAACTAAAATCGAGTTTACGGGTTGCCATATAGTAGCCAACAACAGCTCGTCGCGCATCAGCCCCGGCAGATCAAGACTTTGGGCGAGGTAATCGCCCCGACTGCCGGGCTGCGGTGCACGACATCGACTGCAGATGCCATTCATGGAGAAGTTCACATGTCACATGCAATCCGTCTTTACGAAATCGGCGGTCCGGAAGTCCTCAAGCTCGAAAAGGTGGAGGTCGGCGAACCGGGGCCGGGACAAGCCCGCGTCCGGCATAGCTACATCGCCGTCAATTTCATCGACATCTATCACCGCACCGGTTACTACCCGATGCAGTTGCCGAGCGGCCTGGGTTCGGATGCGGTCGGTGTTGTCGAGGCCGTCGGACCCGACGTGACCGATATCAAGGTCGGGGATCGTGTCGGCTACCTGATGGGCCCGCAGGGCGCCTATTCCGACGTTCGCGTGATGCCTGCCGGGGTATTGATTCCGCTGCCCGACGGCATCTCGGATCCCACGGCAGCGACGCTCATCATGAAGGGCATGACGGCGCAATACCTGTTTCGTCAGGTCTATCCGCTGAAGGGCGGCGAGACCATTCTGTATCACGCTGCTGCCGGCGGTGTTGGTCTGATCGCCTGCCAGTGGGCGCGCGCACTCGGTGTGACGATGATCGGCACCGTCAGCAGCGACGAAAAGGCGGAGATTGCGAAGGCGAACGGCTGTACGCATACGATCGTCACGTCACGCGAAAACATTGCCGAGCGCGTGCGCGAGCTCACGGACGGAAAGGGTGTGCCGGTCGTTTTCGACTCCGTCGGAAAAGACACGCTTCAAGCGTCACTCGACAGCCTGCAAGTGCGCGGTACGCTCGTCAGTAATGGCACGAGCTCCGGACCGGTCCATATCGATGCGTTGGCGCTCGCGCTGAAAGGTTCGATCTGGTTCACGCGTCCGGCGATGGTGCACTACGCGACTCCGCGGTCGCACATGCTGTCGATGGCAAAGGAACTGTTCGATCTGGTGCTCGAAGGGAAAATCCAGAGCGAGCCGAAGCAGACATTTGCGCTCGCGGATGCCGCCGACGCACATCGCATGCTCGAGTCGCGGAAGACGACTGGCGCCACGGTGCTGGTTCCGTGAATTCGACGTAGTTTCGCGGGAGTCCGAGGGGCTTCTCGTGCACGTCATTGTGAGACGTTGCAGCAGAGGCACCGTTGCAGCGCGACCGCGGAACGATGGCGTTTGAAATAACAACGGAGGAGCACACGGCGCCGTGCTCCGAAGAAGATTCAGGAGACTTAGTGTTATGCATATCGAGCAACTTACCTATGCCTTGGGCGCTGAACTGACGGGTGTGAAACTGGCTGATGCGATTCACGACGACGGCCTGTTTTCCGAGATTCGCGCAGCGCTGCTCAAGTATCGCGTGCTGTTTCTGAGAGATCAGGATCTCGCCAGCTCGGAACATGTGGCCTTCGCGCAGCGATTCGGCGACCTCGAGGACCATCCGGTCGCGGGCAGCGACCCCGAGCATCCGGGCCTTGTCCGAATCTACAAGACGCCGGATCAACGGCCGGACCGCTACGAAAATGCATGGCACTCCGATGCCACCTGGCGGGAAGCGCCGCCCTTCGGTGCGGTGCTCAGGTGTGTCGAATGTCCGCCGATCGGTGGCGACACGATGTGGGCAAACATGGCGCTGGCCTACGAAAAGCTGCCTGACTACATCAAGGAAAAGATCGTGAATCTGCGTGCGCGTCACGGCATCGAGGCCGTCTTTGGTGCGTCGATGCCGATGGAGAACCGTCTGGCGCTCAAGGCAAAGTATCCGGACCCTGAGCATCCGGTCGTGCGTACGCATCCGGAAACGGGCGAGAAGGTTTTGTACGTGAATGTCTTTACCACACACTTCACCAATTTCCACACCGCGGAGCACGTTCGATATGGGCAGGACGCGAATCCCGGAGGCGCGGAGCTCCTTCGCTACCTGATCAGTCAGGCGTATATCCCTGAGTATCAGGTCCGTTGGCGATGGAAGCCGAACAGCGTTGCGATCTGGGATAACAGCGCGACACAGCACTACGCAGTGATGGATTACCCGCCGTGCTATCGGAAGATGGATCGTGCCGGGATCATCGGCACCACGCCCTATTGAATGTTCGCGGGCGCTTCGTTGCTACGCGCCTTCACGTTGCGAGCAAGCGCCCGTTTCGAAACAATTTTCGCCGATCGGCGAAGGCACCGAGAACCTGCCGGATGGACCCGACAATCGTCATCGTACCTGGGCTGCGTGACCATGTGACCGAACATTGGCAAACGCTGCTGGAAGAAAAGTTGAGCAATTCGATTTCGGTCGAACCACTCGAGACTGACAAGCTCAGCTGCGCGGCGCGCGTCGCTGCACTCGACGCGACACTCGCCCGTGTCGACGGCCCCGTCATCCTGGTTGCGCATAGCGCTGGCGTCATGATTACCGTGCATTGGGCGCAAAGGCATCGACGGGAGATCCATGGTGCGCTACTTGCCACGCCGCCCGATCTCGAGACGCCACTGCCGCACGGGCATACCTCTCGCGAGGTTCTGGAGGAGAACGGGTGGCTGCCGATTCCACGCAATACGCTGCCGTTTCCGAGCGTTGTCGCCGCGAGCCACAACGATCCACTGGCTGGCTTCGATCGCGTCACCGAGTTTGCCTCCAATTGGGGAAGCCGTCTGGTCGACCTCGGAAACGTCGGTCATTTGAATCCGGCGGCCGGATTCGGCGAATGGCCGATGGCGGAAGAGCTGATCCGCGCATTGCGCTGATCCATTCCACTTCACGTAAGGAGACGACCGTGCAATTTCTCGATGATTCGCTGCTTCCTGAAAATCAGGAACCCTTAGTTATTCAGGTGGCACCCTATGGACCGCAGTTTCTTCCGGACGATTCCGACGACATCCCGGTCAGCATGGACGAACAGGTTCAGAAGGCGGTAGATTGCTACAACGCCGGGGCGACCGTGCTGCATGTCCATGTGCGCGAGGCCGACGGCAAGGGAAGCAAGCGCCTGTCGATGTTCAACGAACTGCTCGCCCGCTTGCGCGACGCCGTACCCAAAATGATCCTGCAAGTCGGCGGCTCCATTTCGTTCGCGCCGGAAGACTCGGGGCAGGCGGCGAAATGGCTGTCGGATGACACGCGGCACATGTTGGCCGCGCTCGATCCCAAGCCGGACCAGGTGACGATCGTCGTCAACAACGCCACGATGAATGTTACCGAACTTCATCCGAAGGAAGAGTTCGCGGGAACCTCCCTCGCGGAGCCGGCGTACTTCGAGGCTTACCGCAACATGTCGTATGAGGCCGGACCGCTGTTCGTCGAGGAGCACCTCAAGCGGCTGCAGGCCGCGCGCATTCAGCCTCACTTCATGATCAGCCAGATCGCCAAGCTGGAATCGATCGAGCGCCTGATTCGGCGCGGCATTTACAAGGGGCCGCTGGTAGTGAACTGGGTGCAGCTCGGCGGTGGATCCGAGGGGCCGAATCCGCGGAACATGCTGGAAATGATCAATCGCCTGCCGGATAACGCGGTCTTCACTGTCGAATCTTTCATGCGCTACGTTCATCCGTTGACGACGATGGCGATTGCGATGGGATTCCACGTGCGCTGCGGCATCGAAGACACGCTCTGGGGACGCAAGGGCGAAAGGATGACTTCAGTGCAGCAAGTAGAACGCATGGCGAACATGTCACGCAGCTTGTATCGCGAGGTAGCCAGCGCGGACGAGGCACGGCGCATTTACCGGATCGGCGAGTGGTACGAGTCCACCGACGAGACGCTCATGAAGGTCGGCTATCTCCCGAACCGGAAGAGCGGTGTGTTGGGGCAGCCGTCGTGGGTTGCATAGCAAGCGGAAGCGTCGTGACTGTGGGTGTTCTGATACGCCCATAGTCTGCCGCTGGATACCGAATTGCCGCCTTCCCGCGGAAGGTGGACGAAGTCGGGTAAATAACAGTTGTGGCTGGATCTGCAACAGAGGGGACCGGCTGTCATGTTCCGGTGTCCTGCAATAAATGTACGGGTATTGGGGATGTCGTCCGGGATCCTCGATCCCGGTTCGTTTGGATGTCGGTAGATATCAGATCGGGGTAACCCGGCAATCACAATAGGTAGCGGAGACGTCGATGAAACTGAAGTGGAGCGGTGGGGCAGTTCTCGCGGTATTCGCGTGTGCGGCGCACGCGCAGTCGTCAGTTACGCTGTACGGAGTGGTCGATTCCGGTTTGTTGTATCAGAGCACATCTGCGGCATCGTTTGCACCGACTGCGCGTAACAATGGACACGTGTTTGCCTTCAAGGACGCGGGTATCTATTCGAGCTTCTGGGGTTTGAAGGGTACGGAGGACATCGGCGGCGGCTACAAGGTGAACTTTCGGCTGCAGGGTGTGTTTAACAGCGGCACCGGAAAACTCGGGCTCGCGGACACGACGAGCGGTACCGCGGTGTTCAATCAGCAGACGACGATCGGCATCTCCGGCCCGTTCGGCTCGTTCGACGCCGGACGCCAGTTCACGCCGATGATCTATGCGATGGCCGAAACCGACGCGCGCAACGCGCAATATTTCGGCAGCATCCTGACTGCGTGGCTTGGTATGAACCAGGTCGCCGGCTGGCCAGGCACGAACTCGAACGTGCCGATCGGCGCGCTGTATGACAGTAATGCACTCGTCTACCAGTCGCCGAAGTTCTATGGTGCGTCGGTCGCACTCGAATACGCGCCGGGCGGGGTTCCGGGGCAGATTCAGGGCGGCACGCGCGAGTCGGCGGTGCTCAAATATTCGAACTACGGGCTCAATCTCGCGGCGGTCTACTACAACGCCCACGACACGAACGCCGCAGCGGTGACGCCGACCGGCCTCGACAACAACCGCTTCTATTACCTGGGCGCGAAGTACACGTTCCGCGGGTTGTCAGTGTCGGCGTCGTATGCGATCGGCAAGAATCCGTCAAACACGAAACTCGCGGATTACGAAATGATCTCGGGTGGTCTCGGCTACCAGTTCACGCCGTTGTTTCGGATCACATCCGGATACTACTATCTGAAGGATCGCAACAACGGTGCAAACCATTCCAGCGAATACGCGGCGGGCGCCGAGTACAGTCTGTCGAAACGCACAACGATGTATGCGCAGGTCGGTTACGTCGCGAACCACGGCACGATGAACCAGACGATCACGTATGGCCAGCCTGTCGCGCCGGGCGTGTCGACGACGGCCGCAATGATCGGCATGCGGCATACCTTCTGACGAAGCAAAGAGGAAATTTGAGGACGAAACGGGGAACAACGATGAAGATGATGAACGGCATCAGGGTGGTGCTCTGCATCGTGATCGCGGCGGTGACGAGTGACGTGTGGGCGCAGGCGAGTGCGCCTGTCGGGGCATCGGCAAATGCGTCGGGCGGCGCAGCGGCCCCCGCGTCCGGCGGAATGTCGGCAAAGTCCGTGCGGCAGGCGAACCGCGCGCTGCGGCGCAAGATATACGCGGCGCTAGCGCTGCACAAGGAGATCGACGCGGGCAGCATCAGCGTGACCGCGAAAGGCGGCGCAGTCACGCTGAACGGCACGGTGACCGAAGCGTCACAGATTGAAACGGTTGGCAATGTGGCGAAGAGCGTCGCCGGCGTAACGTCGGTTACTAATAAAGTGACGATCCAGCGCCCGTTAGGGCAATGACAAGAATGTCAACGCGAGCCAATCTGAGTCGCGGTTAGTTGTACTGGCTTACTGGATGCGGAGGGAATAAAGGTGGGGCGAGTGATCGCCCCTGCTTCGAGGAAAATCGCAGTCGGCGCGCACGGTGCGCGCGCTCTGGTGAGCGGGACATCCGCAGCTGAGTGCGCCCGGCCGACAGCGAACGGGGCAATGACAGCGAAGGCCGACAAGCCGGCAAGCGAAAATTGCTGGCGATCGACCGCCTTCGGAGTGAAGCGGTCGTCTGAATGGCACAGTCTCAGCGATAGCGAGCGTCGCCTCCTGGCCGAACTAGGGTGTCCGGCAAAGGGTCACGGCCGTGCGCCGCAGCATCCGCCGCCAACTTCCGAAGCCACAGGACCAAGCTGCCGCTGAAGCTGCAATCAGACCGCTTGCACTGTTGAGTCCGGGCTGACGGATCCTGACGATCCCGTTCCTTCAACCGTGGTTTTCGATCTGATCGGCCAGCAGATTCATTGCGCGGGACACCTGACGGCCGAAGTAGTTCGGCCGCTCGCGTTCGTAGGCGCGCAACAGTTCGGTGCATTCGCGTTCCGGCCAGCGCCAGTGCGGCCCCTGTTTCGCAAACGCCGGATGATCGCGTAATTCGGCGGGCACTTCGTGCTCATCCGTCCAGCCCCATAGATACGTCCGCTGTACACCGGAAAACGGCATACCAACCGCAGCCGCCACCGTCGCGTCGTGGCGCAAAGTGAAGTCGACGATTTCCGTTCGCACGCGTCCATCGGCATGGGTGTGACGCGCCTCGATCCAGCAGTGATAGCGCGCAAGTTGCGACAGATGCGTCGCGGTGCGGCGCCGCTCGCGCGTCGAGCAGAGCACGTACAGGTTTCCGTCGCCGAAATCCATCACCTCGCCGCCCGCAACGGGCCGATACCGCACGCCGGTCAACAGCGTCAGGAACTGCGCGCCGACGATGGCGTAGTCGGCGCAGCGCATGTACCCGTCCTTGGTCGTCGCCTCCGACACGCTTCGATGAACCACTTCGTCGATCACCGGATGCAACGCCCTGTCTAGCGGCGCGTTCAGGATCGGGGTTTGGCTTGCCGTGACCGTGACTCGCATTGTTGGCTATACATGTCCACATGACTTTGGGACGGAGTATAGCCTGAAATGTTACCAACTGTTACGGGCTGGAGGGTTGGCGAATCGCCAAGTGGACATTGACAGTTCTTTGGGCCAGCATGCGGCGTTGATTCACCCTGGCGTTCGGCAAATGTCAATTTGGAACATTTGCCGTCATGGATCGGACGGCCCCTTTCTGACGCAAGAGTCGCCGTTTGAACGATCGTACGTTTGAGCAAGCGAAAGGCCGTTTCTGGCCGGTTACCGCCCGATGCGGTTCGCTGAAGCCGACCCTGAACAGTCCGTCGCGCTGTCGCAGCGAATGGCCACTGATCTGCTTGAAGCAGACGCCCGCAAACGGCAGTTACATACCCGCTAGCCGGCTAATTCGGCATCCACCGTTCAAACGATCCGAATCGGCACGTGGTGGATCGCGTTGTTGCCGTAACCCAGCCTGTTCCACTCGGCGTGCTCGGGCTGGGTGCGCCCGGCGAGATCGGTGGCCCGCGCGCTCAACGTAACGACACCCGGCTCGTGGACTCTGCTGATCAGTTCCCACCACTGCCAGCTGTGACGTTTGCGCTCGCCGACGAGATGCGCCTCCTGCCAGCTTCCGCCGCCCACGCTTATCTCCACATGCGCAATCGGAGCGGCACCGGACCAGGCTACGCCGCGGATGGCCAGTTCGCCGCACGGGACCTCCTGGTTGGGGGCTGGCTCGGTGATCAGGGACCGCACCCGTTGCAACGTCACCGGTTCGCGGACGGCCTGGCTATCGCGTTCGCATTCGTACCAATATTTGTCCGACTGGTAGTACCCGGCGAACGGCTGGTCGATCAGCTCAATCTCGGTCAGCCATTTGACCGAAGCCACGGCATACCAGTCTGGAACCAGGAGGCGCACGGGGTAGCCATGTTGAATGGGCAGTGGCTCGCCGTTCATCGCATAGGCCAGTAGCAGATCAGGATCGCGGGCAGACCCAAGCTGGAGACTGCGCTCGAAGCGGATGGGTTCTGAGCGGCCCTCCACCATCCCGCCGTCTGCGCCACGAAACAATACTTCGCGTGTGCCGGTCCGCACGCCAGCCCGATCCAGAACTTCCGCCAGCGGCACTCCCGTCCACTCTGCGGTGCTGACGGCACCCTGGTCCCATTTCTCGCCCTGAATGGCCGGCTGGAACTTTGTGCGGCCGTTTCCGGCGCACTCGAGGGTCGCGACGAGCGTCTGCGACGGCATGTTGTGGAGATCGTGCAAACTCAGGCTAAGCGGTCGTTCGACGAGGCCGCCGACCGTGAGGCGGAAGGTGGCCGCGTCGAGGATAGGGATCTGGAAGTGATTGCGGACGTAGAAGTGCGCATTCGGCATAACCACGCCGCCGATCAGCGCCGGAATCGAGGTCTCACAGTTGAGAGGATGCGCGCGATGGACTATCAGCCCTGCCTCAATGGCCTTCACGCAGGCTTCTTCGGGATCCACCGCCGACACGAACTCGCTGACGGGCATCGCGGCGCCGCAGCCTCCGCTCGCGACCACGCGCGCGCATGTCGAGGCGGGATAGATATCCAGGCTGCCGACCATCTGTAACGGCTTCATGAACGCGCGCAGGTGGTCTTCGTCATCCGCTTCAAGGATGAGATACAAGGTGTGCTCGTTCTCCACGATCGCCTCGCCCTGAATCTCCACCCCGTGCTGTCTGACGTTTGGACGCCTCAGGTGATTCAATAGCATCGCCCCCAGATCAGGGTCCTCAGCTGGGCACCGCTCAGCAGCGTGCTGGTGCCGTACGACGAAGAGTGCCATGGCTGCTCTCCAGACGTCATTTCGACCAGCTTACTGCGGCTTGGCGGTCGAAGTCGAGCGTTCCAGGAGATCGAATGGAAACAGCTCGGTTGTGCGCGTTTTCCCGCCGCCCCGGGGCAGGGGCGGCACGGTGGCGCTTTTTGAGGGATATACGACCTTTGAGTCATACTCGTCACGTTCCATACTTCGCGTGGAAGGTCGAGCCGGGAAGAGCGCACAAACGCGATTGCGTTTTGAACGTTCGGCCTGATCAATCACCACGTAGAAAGGAACAGAAGATGAGGCTTAAGAACAAGTCAGCTTTAATCACGGGTGGTACCAGTGGCATCGGTCTCGCAACCGCGAAGCTGTTCATTGCAGAAGGCGCCCGGGTAGCGGTTACAGGTCGCGATGATGCCGTGTTTGGGCGCGTGAAGGCCGAGCTTGGCGAGAATGCGATCGTTCTCAAGGGCGACGTCCGTTCGATCACGGACATGCGCGCGATTGCCGCTGAGGTAAAAGAGAAGTTCGGCGGCCTGGATGTCGTGTTCGCCAACGCTGGCTGGGCTTTCCCGTCCGCAGTCAACGACATCGACGACGAGCTCTATAACGAGATCATGGACATCAACGTCAAGGGCGTGGTGTTCACGCTTCAAGCGGTGCTGCCGGACTTGCGAGAGGGCTCCTCAGTTATCCTCAATACATCGTTCGTTGCGCAGACCGGCAAGCATGGCATTTCGTTGACTGCGGCGGCGAAGGCCGCCGTGCGATCGCTTGCCCGCAGTTGGTCCTACGAGTTTCTTGACCGGAAAATCCGCTTCAACGCGATCGCTCCCGGCGCGATGGACACCCCTCTGCTCACCAAGTGGGGCATGCCCGACGAATGGGTTCGCGACCGCAAGGCCGAGTTCGCCGGAGCCATTCCGGTGGGCCACATGGGCAAGGCTGAGGACATTGCCTACGCGGCGCTCTATCTCGCCAGCGACGAATCTTCGTACGTCGTCGGTACCGAACTGGTCGTCGATGGCGGTGCCTCGCAGCTTTAAGCCTGCGGCGCCCGATTCCGGCGCCCTGCACGTCATCCCGGTTCATCCACATCCCGATCTCACGTCCGCCACGCTTTTCGTCGCGGCGGCCATTCAATCCGGCCCAGCCTGGTTGCGCTCTCAGAGGGGGCCGAAGTGCAAGGAGAAATGATCTTGACCGACAGTAGCGAAAACAATGCTTCCGGACAGCCACTCAGCAGAGCAGGCCGTTCGCGCCGCGATGTTCTCAAGTTTGGAAGCGTCGCCACGCTCGGCGCCGTCCTGGGCGGCGGGGCCTTGCGTGGGCACGCAACCCCTGTTCTTGCGCAGGCAGGCAGCGAGGGGGGACTTGCCCCGAATGTCCCCCTCAATATTCTGATCGTCAATTACGATGGAGGGACGCTGCTCGACTTCGCGGGCCCCAGCGAGATTTTCCATCGGCTACCGAATACGAACGTTCGCTACGCGAGCCTCAATGGCGGCAACGTGACGCTCGAATTCGGCGTCGTGTATGGCGAGACGGAACGACTGGCCGATATCGAGAAGACAGACGTGATCCTGGTCCCTGGCGGGTCCGATCTGACGGCGCCGATGCGACCGGAGTATCAAGCGCAGATCCGGCGTCTGGCAGAAAGCGCCAAACACGTTACGTCGGTTTGCAACGGATCGCTCGTGCTCGCCGCAACGGGCGTTCTCAAGGGTAAGCGAAGCGCCTGCCATTGGGCCTTCGTCAACAAGCTGGCGGAATATGGCGCCATTCCCGTTCCCGACCGCTTCGTCGAAGACGACAACGGCCGGTTCATGAGCGGCGGCGGCGTGACGGCGGGCATCGACTTCGCTCTTCGCGTTGCAACGAAGCTGCGCGGTCAACAGGCCGCCGAATTCACGCAACTCCTGATCGAATATGATCCCGCTCCGCCGTTCCACTCCGGTCATCCGAGAGACGCACGGCCAGAAACAATCGCGATGGTCGACAAAAGGCTGCCCGGCGCATCCAGGGGACTCGCACGAATCCCGGGCGTTCGTTGAAATGCTTGCAGGCAATGTGTGCAAGGCCATCCGCAGGCCTCGATGATCACCGCAGCCGACATTGCCTGCTCCGCCTTCCAGTTTTTCGCAGTCCTAGAAATTCAATCCATGATCGGAAATCACTCGATGCAACAGATTCGTATTTTCACTGCTGCTCTTGCAGCCTGCGTCACCTTTTTCGCGTTTGCAGCGCCGGCGACTGCCGGTGGTTCGCAACGTCCGCCCGAAGCGGCCATCAAGGCAGAAAACGCGCGATGGGCGGATGCTTTTGCGCGAGGGGACTATGAGGCGATCGGCCGACTCTATACCGACGACGGCACACTCTTGCCGCCCGGAGGCGACAAAGTCACGGGGAGCCGCGCGATCGTCGAGTACTTCACCAAGGGGTATGCCGGATCAAAACCCGGCACCGTATCGTTCAGCCATGACGAGTTCTACGGTAATGATCGGATCGTGACGGAGGTTTCGGATGCGGAGGTTCGCGACCACGATGGAAAGCTCAAAATCCGCGCCAAGCAGATTCTCGTCTTTGTGAAGCAGGCCGGCGTGTGGAAGTTGCATCGCGACATGTGGAATGACTACGCTCCCGTGGAAACCGACGGCCAGTGAGCGTCCGGCGAAATAGCCCGTTAGCGGAACGTTGACCACGCAGCACGCTGATCGGCCGGCGGTCGATCAGCGCGCTCCGTTCGATCGACTCTCGCGTCGAATCGCTTGCGGCGGGTGCCCATGCAGTTTGATGAAGGCCCTCCGCATCCGTTCCGGATCGGTGAATCCCACAGCCAGCGCAATCTGTTCGATCGGTTCGCTACCCCCCTGCAGGCGCAGCCTCGCCGCTTCGACTCGCAAGCGCTCGACCGCCTTGGCAGGTGTTTCACCGGTTTCCCGGCGAAATGCCCGTCCGAACTGTCGCAAGCTCAATCTTGCGGCATCGGCGAGTCGTTCGACAGGTAACGCTTCAGCCAGATGTTCCCTGGCAAAATTCAGCGCGATGCGGATACGATCCGATTCCGGCTCCATCTGCGACATGGCAGAGAATTGGGACTGACCTCCGGGTCGACGATACGGAACAACCAAAAGCCTGGAGACAGCGCGCGCGATCTCCGCGCCCATATCGCTTTCAATCATGCCGAGCGCCAGGTCTATGCCGGAGGCGATGCCCGCCGACGTCCAGATGCGGCCATCCACGATATAGATACTGTCGCCCTCGACCCTGGTGCGAGGGAAGCGCGACTGCAATAGAGCAGCGTATCGCCAGTGCGTCGTTGCTCTCAAGCCATCCAGCAAGCCGGTTTCCGCGAGCAGAAACGCGCCCGTACACACGCTTGCCACCCGCGAGGCCCTGGCGCCCAATTTCCTGGCAGCGGCGATGTTCTCCGATGTCTGCATCGGATTGATATCACCGCCGACGAAAACGACGGTGTCAAACGTGCGCCTTCCGATCGGCTGGGTCTCGATCGAAAGGCCCGTATTGCCAGGAACGGGGCCTCCGGACTGCGAGATTACTTGGAGATCGTATGGCGTATGGCCAGCGGCCGTGGTCACCTGATTGAAAGCGGAAAGTGGTCCGCTAAGATCAAGAGCATCGTGGCCACGGCAAACGAAGAATCCAATTCGATGCATGACGAAGTCGCTAACTGAAAACCCCGGAAAGACGCATTTTACGCGGAACCCTCGAATAGCGTCACTCGGCCTGAAATGAGGGAAAAACGTCCTTTACGCCCTCATCGATTGCCGGTACAGCCGATGCTTGGAACAGCGCAGGCAAGTCATCCGCATCGAAGAGGTGGAGGTTCATTGCCGGTTTATCTGCATCGCCTCGAACGTTAATGGTTGGTCGCTGGCCCAAAGCGTTTAACTGTTACGACCGGTCTTAAACCGTGGGCTTGTACAGCGCGCAATAGAGTTGGGTGCGACGCCTGCACCAAGTGCGGCCGAGCCCATATTAGTCAGCGCCGTACGCGCGGCGTTTGCCAGTTCGACTCGCGCGCGAACTCGACGAATGCATTCAGGTAATCGACGACGGCATCGTCCTCGCGCGTGCCCAGAAAAATCTGCTTGGCGATGCCCTGTTTGCCGAGCTTGACGATGGCGAGCGGCATGCGGTCAGCGTATTCTTCCGCGAGCCATTTGGGCAGCGCCGCCACGCCACGGTGGCTCGCGACCATCTGCAGCATGATGTCCGTCGTCTCGATCGTTTTGTGCCGCCGCGGAATGATGCCGGCGGGGCGCAGAAACTGGTTGTAGATGTCGAGCCGGTCGGTTTCCACGGGATAGGTAATGAGCGTTTCGTCGACCAGTTGTTCCGGTTTCACATAGCGCTCGCCTGCCAGCCGATGATTTTCCGCGACCACCAGCACCTGCTCGTAGTCGAACACCGGTTCGAAGCGCAGGCCGGGGCGGTTGAGCGGATCGGGCGTCACCAGCACGTCGATGTCGTAGCCGATCAGCGCGCCGATCCCGCCAAACTGGAAGCGCTGCTTCACATCCACGTCCACATCGGGAAATCGCGCGAGATACGGTGAAACGACCTTGAGCAGCCACTGATAGCACGGCGCGCATTCCATGCCGATGCGCAGGGTGCCGCGCTCGCCCGCCGCGTACTGCTTCATGCGCTCCTCGGCTAGCTCGAACTGGGGCAGAAGACGCTCGGCGAGCGAGAGCAGATACTGGCCGGCCTGCGTAGGGCGCAGGCTGCGTCCCTCCCGGTGCCAGATCGGGGTGCCGAGTTGCTGTTCGATCTTTTTGACCGTGTGGCTCAACGCCGATTGCGTGAGGAAAAGCGATTCCGCGGCTGCGGTGAGTGAGCCCTGACGGGCTACTTCACGAACGATGACGAGATGAACGCGCTCGAGCATGGAAATGGACAATCCAGCAAAAATGAAGAAATCTAATGGATGGATGAAATAATGCCATTTTTCTTCATCGAAGATAAGCCCTATGACCGCTCCCACTTCTGAACTTTCCGTACTTTTCAGTGAATGGCAGTGCGCATGCTCGCGGAGGCAGCCCACGCCCTTCAACGGTGCCTTTGCTATGGGTTTTCTCCAGACAACATCGACATGACGACGGACGATAGTGACGAAATCGGGCGGCTCATGAATGTGCTTGAGTCGGATGCAGAAGTATGCTGGCCGCTCACGCAGTGTGAGGCCAACGACCGGATTTTCTGATGAATGAAACTAATGAATGTATGAAAAATAATCCATGGTCAAATAGAAGGCGGTCCAGGATAATTACGGGCTACCCCGGCAATCTTGGCGTTTCCCGCTTTAAAGCATGACTCTTCGGACCGACGAGGCCGCTAGATATGCACCGCTGGAACAACTGGCGCTCTAGCCAAAGTGCGGCTTCGCGAGCACTGTCCACGCAATGATTTTGCGTAGCGGCGCAACGAGACAAGCTCAAACTCGTACTCGATACACCACGTGAAATCTGGCGCGAGGCCTGAAAGACAATCGTCGCTGCGTAAGCATGCCGGTCGTGTATCAGCCTGCGTGACGTTTCGGCGAAAGGAGATGTCATGACATCAACCCATAACCGTAAGCCTCTCCCATTGCCCGGCGGCCAGAGCAGGGTGCTGTTGCATTCGTGCTGCGCGCCGTGTTCCGGGGAAGTCATGGAAGCCATGGTAGCGTCGGGCATCGACTTCACGATCTTTTTCTATAACCCGAATATTCATCCGCGCAAGGAATACGATCTACGCAAAGACGAGAACATTCGCTTTGCGGAGAATTTCGGCATTCCGTTTGTGGATGCCGATTACGACCGCGATAACTGGTTCGAGCGCGCACGCGGCATGGAAAACGAACCGGAACGCGGCGTACGCTGCACGATGTGCTTCGACATGCGTTTCGAGCGAACCGCGCTTTACGCGCACGAAAATGGCTTCCCGGTGATCACGAGTTCGCTGGGCATCTCGCGCTGGAAGAACATGCAGCAGATCAACGAGAGCGGCGTGCGCGCGGCTTCGCATTACCCCGACCTGATGTATTGGGAGTACAACTGGCGCAAGGCAGGCGGATCATCCCGCATGATCGAGATCAGCAAGCGAGAAAACTTCTACCAGCAAGAATATTGCGGCTGCGTCTACTCGCTACGCGACACCAATCGGCATCGCCTGGAAAGCGGCCGGGAACACATTCAGCTGGGCGTGAAATTCTACGGCGACGACGACTTCGCAATCGAATCTTGAGCTCGCCGTCAGTAAACCGACCTGCGCCTCTTATCTGCTGCGATCCAGGACAGGATTGAACGGGCGTTCGGCCATTCCAGTCATCATTCCTTGTCCCCGCAGCGAGGGACGTCTCTTTTATGCATGCCCCACAGTTCGTCGCTAGATTCGATTCGACGTGAGCATGAAAATATCTAATGGCTCCATGAAATCAAATCATTTTTATTCATGAGTGGCCTGGCATAAAATTCTGAAAATGCAAGAAGTAAATGCAGCTTCTACCTCAGAATTCAGGTTGCCAGATCCCAATGAATAAAGATTTTACATTTTCTATCAAGAGCATTTGTTTCGATGAAGACTATCATCCGTCGGACAATACGCGTATCACAACCAACTTTGCCAACCTGGCCAGAGGGCAGAGTCGCCAGGAGAACTTGCGCAACACCTTCAGGATGATTGACAATCGTTTCAATGCGTTGGCGCATTGGGACAACCCTGAAGGCGATCGTTATACTGTCAAGCTTGAAATCATTTCCGTTGAGATGAATATTGATGGTGAAGGCAGTGGTAACGCGCTTCCTTTGATCGAAATATTGAAAACCAATATTTTTGATCGAAAAACCAACGAGCGAATTGATGGCGTTGCAGGAAATAATTTTTCCTCTTACGTGCGGGATTATGACTTTAGTGTGCTATTGCTGGAGCACAACAAGAATGACACCGAATTCAGCACTCCGGATAATTTTGGAGAGCTGCATGGAAAGCTATTCAAGTGCTTCGTGAATTCGAGCGCTTACAAGGATAATTTCAATAAACCGCCCGTCATATGTCTCAGTGTTTCGAGTAGCAAGACTTATCATCGGACTGAAAATCAGCATCCTGTATTGGGCGTTGAATACGAGCAGGATGAATACTCGTTAACTGATGAGTATTTCAAAAAAATGGGGTTGAAGGTTCGCTATTTCATGCCTGCGAACAGTGCTGCGCCTTTGGCTTTTTATTTTGCTGGCGATTTGCTCAGTGATTACACCAATCTTGAGCTTATCAGCACCATCAGCACGATGGATACCTTCCAGAAGATTTATCGTCCTGAGATTTACAATGCGAATTCGGCAGCAGGAAAATCCTATCAGCCAAGTTTGAGGCATGAGGATTTTTCATTAACTCGAATTGTTTATGATCGAGAAGAACGTAGCCGGCTGGCTATTGAGCAGGGAAGGTTTGTTGAGGAGCAGTTTATCAAACCATACCAGGCTGCTCTTGAGCAGTGGTCTGCTAACTACGCTCTTTGACTAATCAAAACGCAAGATCATCTATTGTGAAAAAATTGCTACCCACTTCAACTGCTGGCAGCTTGCCTAAACCCTCATGGCTCGCAGAACCCGAGAAACTTTGGTCGCCGTGGAAATTGCAGGATGAGGGATTATTTGAGGGAAAACAAGATGCCTTGCGTTTGTCACTGCAAGAGCAACAACACGCAGGCATTGATATTGTCAGCGATGGCGAACAAACGCGCCAGCATTTTGTTACCACGTTTATTGAGCACCTCAGCGGCGTTGATTTTGAGAACCGTAAGACCGTTCGAATTCGTGATCGCTATGATGCGAGCGTACCGACGGTCGTTGGTGCTGTTGCCCGCCAAAAACCGGTTTTTGTTGAAGATGCCAAATTTCTGCGTCAGCAAACCAGTCAACCCATAAAATGGGCTCTGCCAGGTCCCATGACGATGATCGATACGCTTTATGACGATCATTATAAAAGTCGCGAAAGGCTGGCCTGGGAATTCGCAAAAATCCTCAATCAGGAAGCCAGGGAGTTAGAGGCTGCTGGTGTTGATATCATCCAGTTTGACGAGCCCGCATTCAATGTTTTCTTTGACGAGGTGAACGATTGGGGTGTTGCCACGCTAGAGCGGGCAATTGAAGGGCTCAAATGTGAAACTGCTGTACACATTTGCTATGGTTATGGCATCAAAGCCAATACGGATTGGAAAAAGACGCTGGGGTCGGAGTGGCGGCAATATGAAGAGGCTTTCCCCAAGCTGCAAAAGTCCAATATCGATATAGTCTCGCTGGAATGCCACAACTCTCGTGTTCCGATGGATCTCATTGAGCTCATTCGGGGTAAGAAAGTGATGGTGGGTGCCATTGATGTGGCAACCGACACCATTGAAACACCAGAGGAAGTCGCCAATACCCTACGAAAAGCACTCCAGTTTGTAGATGCAGACAAGCTCTATCCTTGCACCAACTGTGGCATGGCCCCGCTATCTCGTGCAGTAGCAAGAGGCAAGCTGAATGCGTTGAGTGCAGGCGCAGAAATCGTCCGAAGAGAACTCTCGAACTAATTCTGAGGCGGAAAATGGTCGTCGTGAGCTGCTCGCGGCGACCAAACGCGGAGAATTGAGTGAGCGATTTGGTCGGTTCTGATCGATGGGTCGCTTTCAATATTGCCAAAGACTGAAGTCAGCCAGCATTCCCGGACTACTTCAGACCTTCCTTAACCCTTTCGAGTTGCCCCAGTATTTAGTACCTGCTATGTCACTCCCTAGTACCGCTATCGAGCCATTGAGCTTTCGCGAAGCGCTCGGGCACTACGCATCCGGTATCACTGTGATTACATCACACATTGATGGCGAGCCGATTGGCTTCACTTGCCAGTCGTTCTATAGCGTGTCGATGAGCCCGCCGCTGGTGTCATTCAGCGTAATGTCCAGTTCGGCCAGCTTCCCTAAAATTCGCCAGGCAGGTCGATTCGCAGTCAATATCCTGTCAGATGAGCAAGTCAAGATTTCCAACCAGTTCGCTCGGCGAGGTACGGACAAGTGGCACGGAGTCGAATGGCAGGAATCGCCGCTGGGTAATCCGATCATTGTCGGCAGCCTTCACTGGCTTGATTGCGAAATTCACGCCGAGCACGCCGCAGGTGATCACCTGATCGTGATTGGTGAAGTGAAAGCGTTAAACCTGCAAGAAGCTGCTGCTACGCAGCCATTGCTGTATTTCAAAGGACAATATCGCAACATCGCCGCACATAGCGCGGTTTGAGCGTTTACCTCCGCTGGGCGCCCGCGCAATTGTTCTTCTTCTATGCCGCCCCGCGTGCTGCTGGCTATCATCGCAGTCGTTGCTCTGCACTATCACCAAGAGGCTGCGGCAACGACGCTCCTCTGATTGACACGGTATCGAGCTGTCTTGAGTTCATTGAAACAGGCGCTGAACGAAGGACGCTTCGTCTGCGTGCTTGAGGTCGTTCCTCAACAGTCCCCTTCGCGCCTGGCCGCGCTTGAGCAAATCGTGCAACGCGGGCACCTGGCCGGCTGGCCGTTACTGCCAGCCTTCGCCGATCGTGTCGGCCTGCACTCGGACTTGAGCCCCCTGGAAGGCGCTGGAGCGTTGGGAAATCCGGCCTCATCCTTGCTGCACTTTTCAGGCAAGGATCGCGAGCGTGCAGACTTGCTGCTCCAGATGGAGTCGATGAAGGCCCGTGGTCTGGAGCAATTGTTGCTGCTCAGTGGTGATCGCTTGCCAGGCCACCATCCTGGTCAGGCACCAGTGCGCTATCTGGAGTCGGTACCTGCGCTGCAGGTTGCCCGTGAGCACTGCCCGGACTGGCTGTTGGGCGCAGCGTTGAACCCGTTCAAATACCGCGAAGAGGAAGGCGGCGCACAGTATCTGAAGGCGCAGAAAAAGCTTCTGGCTGGCGCTGATTTCCTTACTCTGCAACTGGGTTTTGACGCCGCGAAGCATATTGAAGCCCAGACCTGGATGCGCGCTCAGGTTCGTATGAAACCCATGCTTGCCTGTGTGATGAGGCTGACCGACAAGCGCGCGGCCGTTCTGCAGGACGTGCCCGGCATCGTCATCACCGAATCCATGCGCGAGCTGTTGGGTAGGGAGCAGCAGGTATCGCAGGCCTATGCCGGCGCACGAAGCCTCGAGCGCCTGGCGCTTCAGATAGTGGGCCTGCAATTGATGGGCTATGCCGGTGCTCATGTGTCCGGGGTGCATACGCTGGACGAACTGCTTTCGTTGGAGCAGGCGATCACCGAGCAGCGGGACCGCATGACCTCACCGACCGATTGGGCCGAACGATGGCATGCAAGTTGGCAGATGCCTGGAGCGCCCCAAGTATGCTTCGCTCCCGAAACCGGTGCGTGGGAAATGGGGCAATCCGATGTCACGGCCACCCGCCGGGAGCGCCTGCGACACACGCTGCTCTCTTCGGTACATGGCCAGTTCTTCAGTCGCACGGGATGGCTCAGCAGAGCCTTTGGCTGGAGCGTGACGCGGCCGATCTGGAAGGTCGGCGTGGCAGCGAATGCGCTACATGCTGTCGAACGGACGGTGAAACGGCCGCTGGTCGGCTGTGATACCTGCGGCCGCTGCCGCTTGCAGGACACGCTCTACGTATGCCCCGAGACATGCCCCAAAGGCCTGGCGAACGGCCCCTGTGGCGGGACCCGGCTCAATCGTTGCGAATTTGCCGACCGCGAGTGCGTGCACAGTGTCAAATACCGGATTGCCAAATCTGCCAATCAATTACCTGTGCTGGCGCAGACGTTGATTCCTTGCATCGAAGCAGAAAGCAGGCACCGCAGCTCCTGGCCTGAATGGTTCGAGGCAGAAGATTCGACGCCAAAGCGCTAAATCGAACCCCAGAGAATGATGGCTGGCCAAGCGACCTTCGCGATGCCGAAAGTGATCAGTGGCCGAAAGTACTTCTCGAACGGTTATTCAATCTGGTTTTTTGAGTGGCTGTTGGTGGTCAAACTCGGGCGTCCGGCAACGGGTCGCGGCCGTGCGCCGCAGCATCCGCCGCCAACTTCCGAAACCGACCCGCTGCTGCCGGTCGAGCCGTTGCATCTCCGAGGGCAGGTGTCAGAGCACAACGGTCACTCGTTCCGAAGACCCGAAAGCTTGTCCTCCCTTTGCGGATCGGTTGAAGCAACTGAGAGCCCAGCGCACCACGTGCCTGACCTGGCTCTAGCCCCACACCCAGCACGACTTGAGACCCCAATGGCAAGCAATGGTCAGAGATCTCCGCGCACTTCACCGGTTCCCAGCGCGCTCCGCCGCCGGTTGACTTCCGCCCAAAGCTCATCGCTGTCGTCATTGCGCAGCAGGACCATCCAGTCCAGTTGATTGTCGGTCACGCCGAAGTATTCCAGGATTTCCCGGCGAGCCGCATCGATGAACTGCGCGTATTCCGGGGTTGCCTGGGCCTGCGCGTGCAAGGCGTCGTATGCTGCATCGTCCGCGCCGCCGCCGTGCTCGTCGATATAGCGAGAGATCCACTGGTCTCGTTCGCGGTCGTAATCGGCCTCGGCGCGCATCGCTTGCACAGCCGTGTAGAAATCCAATTGGGCAAACGCGGCGATCGCGGCCGTTGTCGCCTCGTCGAATGTAGTCGTCATTCCATCTCTCATGTTGGTCATGGCACATCATCGCACGGGCCGCACACGCGCAGGTGCCTCGAATCCGGCCGGTGCAACACACCGCTTGGCGCCGACGTTTGGCCCGTGCAAAGGCACCATGATCGGAAGGTTGACGCCTTCGAGTGCGCGACTCATCGGGACCGCACGGGCGACAGGGCACTCATCTTGCTGCACTGCAAGCACCGCGATGAAAACAACCGGGCGCGGCAGATCGCAGCACAAGTTTCGAGCGTATCGCCGCGAGCGTCACGCCGGCACTTAAGCGCCAATGCGGGCGCCGGTCGTGAATTGCTCGTAATGGCCGAACTCCGCCGGATACCTCCCCGGTGGTCCGTTACCGGCTCAAAACGACCCGAAGCGGCCTGTCGAGTGTTGCCGCGACGCGGGCATCGTACGCCTTCCGAGTAGTGAGTCGCTTTCGAATACATCCGTCTTTTGGCTCAAGCTATAATCGATGCAACAAATTCGATATTTCAAAAAATAAAGGAATGCCGGTGAAGAGCCCAGAGTGTCCAGTGATTGAGACGGAGCGATTGGTACTTGATCCGCTTAGTCAAGAAGATGCCAAAGACCTATTTTCGTATCGAAGTGATCCAGAGGTTGCTCGATATCAAGGTTGGCAACCATCCAATTTTGAAGAGGCGGCAGATTTTATTTCGGAGCAGTCAAACATAAAATTCGGTCAAGCTGACCAATGGTGCCAGCTCGCCATTCGCAGCAAGCACACCCGCGAACTGATCGGCGACTTTGGCGTGCACTTTCCGTCAACCAAGGAAGATCCGATCGAGTTTGGTCTATCACTAAAGCCGGCCGAGCAGCGTAAAGGGTACGCACGTGAGGTCATGGTGGCCGGTATTGATCTCGCTTTCCGGGAGTGGGGTTATCGCAGGTTGATCGCGTCTGTCGATCCCAGGAACACGGCAAGCATGGCGCTATGTCGCGCGTTGGGCCTCAGGCAAGAGGCACATCACGTGGAAAGCTACTATTTTCACGGCGAGTGGGCCGACGATGTGATCTTCGCGATGCTTGCGCGGGAGTGGTTGATGGACCGTGTATACGACGGGACCCAATAGCATCGTTCAAACGGCGGACGCCATTTGAGCGTTCAGCGGAAGCAACTCCCGTTGTCCGATTGCGGCGCGGTCGGCCGAAGTCGACCCGCAAGAGACATCCAGCTTTCTCAATTACGGACAGCCGCTGCAAGACGTCTGTTGCCACAACCTGGAGTGACTCATTCAATGGGAACAGCAAGACTCCCTTCTTTAAGTCCGGGGGACACCTAACCACTGGACTATGGTTCCGTGACCATCATGAAGCTCGACTTGAGCCAGTGCGCCATTCACGAGCGAAAGCTGCGGAGGGACATGCCCAATATCCATGTCGTAAATCACCGGGCAGCGAATGTCGCCAAGAGCCGATTGCAAGGCATCGATATAGCTTAAGTCATCAGGTCGGACGCTTTCAGACCCTGCATTTCAGCCTATCAATACCCTTGATACCCCTTCGAACCACCCGCTCAAGCGCAGGCTCAGAAGGGAGCGAGCGAGGTTGCAGGGGCTCATCTCCGCGTTCTCCAGATAGAGGAGTGTCCCGTCGGCCTTAGATGCTTCGACAAAGCGCGGCACCTCGCCGAACACCGTGCCGGCGAGTCGCGAGATAGTATCAAGGCAGCCACCGATGAGTCGGCCTGTGACCTGGAGATCCGGCTTGCCGCCCCCCAGCCGCTTCCAAGACGTTTCCTCTTCGAGCGAGGGCCCGGCACCGGCCTTAGCCGAGGAATTCGCATCCTTGGCTGGCGAAGACATTCACCCTCGATCACCCGGTAACCCCGCTTACGTAACGCTTCGATTGCCCGATTCGGCCGCCCGCGTCTCTCAACAGCAATCATTCAACGATAAAGCAGATAGGGCGTAACACGAACCCTCCGCACCCGTTACTTATTACGCGGATCGTCAGCGGGATTGATGAAGTTGATGCCGCCAGGCCCCACATACTCAACCTGGATAGTTGCCGGCTCGCTCCCCGTCCAAACGTAATGGGCGTGACCAGGTGGCAGGACGAAGACAGTCCCTGGCGGAAACATCTCGCCTTTGGCCTCGAACTTTTCCCCCGCACCGTGCCCGATCCTCCCGCTGATCACGGTGAGAATCTCCGTATAGGGATGCGTATGCGGCGCGACGCGATAGTTTGGCGGAAACTTGTTGCGAATGATGATGGTCTCGGCTTTTGCCGGATCGCCCAACAAGACGGCGGTTTTGACGCCCTTGAAGAACGGGTGGTCTTTCCATACCAGTTCGTCGGCCTTGATCACCTTCATCGCTTCTTGTGCACCTGCAGAGCAGGTGGCCGCGATCAATGCCAGCGAGATGAGGATCTTCTTCATTGATTTCTCCCGCGGTGTCGGTCCCGGTCTACCTGGTCGGGATGCGGCACGCAACAACGAACTCGCTTGAGCGCAATGCTACTTGACCCGCTTCCAGACCACGTCATGCGGTTCACCGCCGCTCGATGGCGTGTTGTTGGTATAGGTGAGTTGGTCTCCGGAAACCTTCAGTGCCCGCTTGAACGTACGGCCGTCGTAATTCGGGAATGTGCTGACCTCGACGTTGAATGTAATGTTTTTGTCGTCCGCGTCCACCGTGTACTTGCCGAAATGCGCGATGCTGCCGTCCACGATAGCCTTGTTTTCCTCCGCGGTCCCTTTGATTCGCGAATTCGACGCGATTTTCGGAAGCGTCGCGCTTGCGAGGATGATGGAGTAGTGCCCGTCCGGACTCAGTATCAGCTGACCGCGCGCATTGTCGCCGTACTGTGAGTTCGAGACGAGGGTATACGTGCCGGCAACGCTCTTGGCATCCTGCGCGACTGCGTGCCCGGCAGGCAATGCGAACGCCGCGATCAGCAGCAAAGCGGAAATCGCCGAAAGGTTGTTTCTGTTATTCACGGTCATCCTCGCAGTTGTTCTGGCGACGCGGGCGCTTGCCCCTGGCGTCTTTAAACAGGATAGGTGAGCCAGAGAACATTAGAGGGGCCGTGGTCGACTTTTGTCTCGGTGCACCGCATCGAGACGGCAAGCGAAACGGGTGTTCACGAGCATCCGAAATGCGCACGCGTTGCAGGACGTGGCACCAACATCGCGCGCATGACACATGCATAGATCGGACGAATGCCATCTGATCAGGAGGTGCTTAAATAGGACGAATAGACGACACGTGTGCGCTCCAGTCACGGCGGGCATCGCGCGCGAAAGGGGTAAATCTCGCGAATGCTTTGCCGATAAAGCAGGTCCAGTGATCGGGAGTAAAGCACGTGAAGCCGTTCGTCATCTTTGTCGTCGTAGCCGCTCTGACCGGCTGCGCCCAACTTCAACCCGGACGTCAGGACGCGAATGCGCACAACGACGCATCGTCCGCCTCGGCGAAGCTCGTCGATTTCGTCATACCAGCCGACGCGCTCGGCGCACATGATCCGCAACTCACCGCCGTGCTCGCAAAGGTCGGCACACTCGCGTCGAAACAATCGCAACCGATGACGATACGCGTGGCCGCGCGGCCGCAGGATTTCGGTTACCTGAACCAGTCGATCCGGCGCGGCGTGGCGACGCAGCGCGCCGCATCGGTTCACGTCGAGAACGTTGCGGCCGGCAGTTGCCAGCCGTACACCGTTCAGCTCGGTCCGACGCAGTGATGGGAGCGCTCGCGATGTTACGACTTTCGATTTGTGCGACCGTGCTCGTTTGCGGCACGGCTTTCGCGGCGCAGCCCGCCGACAGCACGCCGCCCGCGTCGGCCGCGCCCACCCAGGTGTTTCCGCCGCTGCCGCCGCTCGCATCGCTGCCGCCGACGGCGGGCGCTGCGGACGTGGACACGCCGGCACCGGCAAGCGGCCATCACACGAGGAAGTCGCGTCACACGCCGCCCGTGAAGCACGCGCCGGAGTTTCAGGTGCGTCTCGTGGTGACGGAAGAGTCGCGCGCGGCGCTCGCCGCAATCGACAAGAAGCTCGACGACGCGCTCGATCAGCCGGCACACGATCACCGTGCGATCGGCTACGGCACGTCCACGCTGGCGATGTGGAAATGAAGCGATTGAACGGAATCGGGTGGCAAATCATGGCAAACGTTTGGCTTACATCGAAGCGGCGTGGCTGCGCGAAATGGCTGTCGTTCCTGATGTTGCTGGGCGCGGTTGTCGCTACGCCGGCGCGCGCGGATGACGCTCAGGCCAGTGACGCGTGTTTCGAACGCGCGGCTGGCTACCAGGGGGTCAACCCGCGGATTCTGCGGGCGATTGCGTGGTTCGAATCGAAGGGCAATCCGGGCGCCGTGCATCGCAACGCGGATGGCAGCATCGACGTCGGCCAGACCCAGATCAACTCGGTGCACTTCGGCGAGCTGCGCCGGTACGGTGTGCCGCCGGGCGCGCTGAAGGATGCATGCGTGAACATCTATGTCGCCGCGTGGATGCTGAAACGCAAGATGGTGCGCTACGGCAATACATGGCAGGCGATCGGCGCCTATCACTCGGAAACGCCGCAACTGCGCGACGAGTACGCGCGCAACATCCATGGGGTGCTCGTGTCGTGGGGATTGCACGAGTGAATGACAATGGCCCTTCGACACGCGGTTGAGCGTGTTGAAGGGCAAACGTAAAGCCCGAAGTCACATCGACCGATTCGCGCGATGCGCCGCGAACTATCGTTTTCCCGGAGAAACACAACACAATTTCCCCACTGCCCAAGGCTGAGTCAAAACGCAAACGTTTCACGTCGAATCCCGCGCCAGAGCGCGCTGAGAGCCGCTAAAGAAGCGTGTTTCCGATGTCGTAAACCGCTACACGGGGAACGGCTGTCGATGCACGTCTGAAACGTGGACGCAGCCGAGTAAAACAGCGAGCGCATCGGGGGAACATCGTGAATCGTCAACAATCGTGGTCGCGCACAGCGTCACCTGGCGAAGTCATCTATTCGGAAGGATTCGGGGGAGAGGCGGTTCTCTTCCTGATCGCGGATGGCAAGGTCGAGCTTTCGACGCGATGCGACGACAAGAAGGTTGTCGTCGCAACCTTGGGCCGAGGGGAGTTCTTCGGCGAATCCGCGTTGCTCGCGTCCGAGCCGCGCGGGCACACCGCGAAGGCATTGTCGTTCTGCCAGCTCACGGTCGTGCCCGCGAGCATGCTCGACGACGAGATCGAGAAGGTGTCGGCGCTGCTGCGCCACATCGTGCGGACGATGATCCGCCGCGTGAAGCGCAAGGACGACCAGCTCGCGACCTATACGCATGCCGATTTCATGCCCGGCGTGCTGTCCTACGCGCATGTGCTCGCGCTGATGGCGGGCGGGGAGCGGCGCGACGGCGGCGACTCGTGGGCGCGCAGGCCGATGCAGGCGCAAGCCGAGGAAGCGTCCGTATCGCTCGCCGACGTGATCAAGAAGTGCCGCGCGATCGCAGGCCATTCGCGTCCGCATGTGCTGGCGATGCTCCGGCGAATGGAAAAACTCAATCTCGTCACGATCGCGGCCGCGCAGGCCGAGCAGCTCGGCGGCGCGTCGCTGGACTATGCGTCGTCCGCGGATGCGCGCCAGGTCGTCACGTTCGATGCGGCACGCATCGTCGATCGCGCGCAGCAGGTCGCCGATCACGACCTCGACATTTCGATCAACAGCGAACTCGAGCTGATCGAGCTGGCCGATCTCGAAGCGCTGATCGGCGTCGAGCGCAAGCTGCTGCTCAACAAGCTGTCGCACGGCGAGATCGCGGAGGAAGTGTTCGCGTTCCGCAAGTCGAAGGTGCTCAACTTCGTCGAGCAGAAGGGCGTTGCGTATTTCTCGCGGCGCAACCTGCGGCGCGGCGGCGATATCAAGGCGCTGGAGGATCTGGCGTGGGTCGATCAGCGGACGCTGTTCGAGGTGATCAGTGCATTCGATACGTACGATCTCGCGAAGCTGATCGCGAGCACCGACGATCAGTCGGTGGCAGATCGGCTGTTCTCGGTGATGACCGAGACGCGGCGCAACGAAGTGTCGTGGGTGATGCGGCGCGATCTCAAGCTCGATCCGGTTGAAGTCGGCGATATCGAGCAGCGGCTGCTCGATGCGGTGCGGGCGGCCAAGGCGCCGGCCGGGGCGGCTGTGCCGAATGCCGATGCTGCGTAATACGTGGCGTTGATACGGCGGTGGACACTGATGACGATGCGGGCCGCCCAGCGCGTGCGGCCGGCCGGAGAGAGACATGGACCTGTTGACGCTGTTCGGCGTGGTGTTCGGTGGCGCGGCCATCGTGTTCGGCTTTTCGCTCGAAGGCGGGCATTTCTCGACACTGTTTCAGTTCGAGGCGTTCGTCATCGTGCTGGGCGGGACGCTTGGCGCGGTGATGATCCAGAACACATGGGCGCGGTTCTTCGATGCGGTGAAGCAGCTGCGGCTCGCGTTCGTGCGGGCGCGGCAGGTCGATCGCAAGAGCTTGTCCGATCTGCTCGAATGGGGCGACCAGGCGAAGCTGAACGGGTTGCTTGCGTTCGAATCGATGGATGTCAGCGGGATTCATCCGTTTGCGCGGCGCGGGCTGGAGTTGCTGGCGAACGGGGTGACGACTGCGGTGCTCGAGGATGCTTTGCAGCGCGAGCTCGATGCGTATGAGCGCAGCCATATGGCGGCGGCCAGGGTGTGGCAGCAGGCCGGTGGGTATGCGCCGACGTTCGGCATTCTTGGGTCGGTGATGGGGCTGATTCAGGTCACGAGTCATATTCTCGAGCCGGCGCAGCTCGGGCCGGGGATTGCGCTGGCGTTTGTCGCGACGTTGTATGGGTTGGCGCTCGCGAATCTCGTGTTTCTGCCGTTGTACGGGAAGCTGCGCGCGCAGGTGGAGAGCGAACTGCGGTTTCGGAAGCTCTATCTCGACGGGCTGCTCGCGATCTCGCGGAAGGAGTCGCCGCATACGATCGAGACGCGGTTGACGGGCGATGTGCGGGGGCGGGCGGCGGAGTCGTTGGCTTGATGGGCCGATGATGTTTTGGGTTATCGACATCTCGCTTAACGAACACGGGTTCTGACCTATGTACGCGCAATCGGGTAGCAAGCGTCTCGCGGCCAATGCCGCCGAGCATGACGAGGACGGTGGCGAAGGCACGCAGTCCGGGCGGTGGCTGATCTCGTATGCGGATCTCGTCACCACGCTGATGGTGCTGTTTCTCGCGCTTTATGTGCTGCAGCTCGCGAAGTACAACGCGCTTCAGGCGCGGTATCAGACGCTCGCGCAGCAGATGGGGACGCAGGCGTTGGGGGATAAGGCTAGTGATGCGCAACGGCATGCTGCGCAGGAATGGTCGTCGCTGCTGAAGTCGTTGAAGGATCAAGGGCAGGTGACGGTGACGAACGCCGCGCACGGCGTCGAGATCGGGATCAACGCGAAGATTCTGTTCAATGTCGGGGATGCGAGGTTGCTGCCGGATGCGTCGGATGTGCTCGCGCGGATTGCGGGGGTGCTGAAGACGCATCCGGCGAGCAATATTCTCGTCGAAGGGCATACGGATAGTGCGCCGATTTCGACGGCGAAGTATGAATCGAATTGGGAATTGTCGTCGGCACGGGCGGGGGCGGTGGTGCGGTATCTGGTCGAGCGGGGTGTTGAGGCGCATCGGTTGGCGGCGATCGGCAGGGCGGATAACTTGCCGCTTGTCGTGGGGGATGATGCGGCGGCGAGGGCGGCGAATCGAAGAGTCACGATTCTAGTGCAGTATTGAACGGCCGGTTGCTCGACACGGCCTTCGCTATTTCAATGATGGGTTTGAGAGAGCGGGTTTCTGCGATGAAGTCGCTCCAGATCTACAGAAAGGGCGAACTGTTTTGCTATTAACAACGCGCGTTCTATAAGGAAAAAAGATGAGAAGCAACGAATTTGCCGAGGATGATCAACTTCACGACGCTGTGGCTGACGCGATCAAGTCTGCCGCTCGAGGGCTCGGCAAGGTCAACGTCTTGATCGCCGGCAAAACTGGCGTCGGCAAGAGCACGCTGATAAATGCGGTATTTCGTGGTGAGCTAGCGAAGACTGGCTCGGGCCGGCCGGTGACACAGGAGATCGTCGAAATCACCAAGCCGGGGCACCCGCTCACGATCATCGACACAAAGGGCCTGGAGGTCGCCAACTACGCCGAAACCAAGGCGGCCCTCGAGAACTTGGCTCAAGACCGCGCACTCGATGATGACCAGGAGCGACACATCCACGTCGCATGGCTGTGCATTCACGAGGGAAGCCATCGCGTCGAAGACGCCGAGGTTGATCTTTGTAACATCCTTGCATCGCATCGGATTCCCGTCATCGTCGTGCTGACGAAAGCGCGTAAAGGCGATCCCTTTATCGATGACGTCCGGAAGCTCATTCCCAAAGCAACGAACGTAGTTTGCGTCCGTGCGATGCCGGAATGGATTGAAGAAGCCGAGATTACGCTTCCGCCGAGTGGGCTCGATTCCCTCATCGAGGTCACGTCGCAACTTATACCTGACGCGCAAAAGCGAGCCTATGCAAACGCGCTGTCGACACGGAACAAAAAGGCGCTCGAAGTAAAAAAGCGCCAAGCTGAGAATGAAGTCAATATTGCAGCCGGCTTGGCGGCTGCAGCTGCCGCAGCGCCGATTCCATTCTCAGATGCCATTACCCTGGTTCCTATCCAAATCGGCATGATCGCAAAGATCGGCGTTACGTTCGGCATGGAGCTAAGCACCGCGACGTTGACCACATTGATAACTTCAGTCCTTGGTACGTCGGCAGCGACGCTGGTTGGTCGTGCGGTGGTGTCCGGACTGCTGAAGTTGATTCCGGGGGCAGGAAGCGCCGCGGGAGGCGCAATCGCTGCCACGACGGCGGGCGCGATCACTAAAACATTAGGTAACGCTTACGTCGCTGTTCTTTACGACTTCTGTGCGAGCCATCCGGGCGAAGACGTCGATATTGAAATGATTACGGCTGCGCTGAAAGAACGCGTCAAGCTTTGATCGCGGCGATTCCGACATCAATGGAGGTGTTGATCACGCGAGCGGTTTTACTCGTTACCGCCGTCACTCGCTTGGTACTGTGTCACCCTCTTTGCGGCTGGATCTAATGAGATATATGTATGATAATCCGTTGGGCCGTCTCCGATGGCGTAGATCGCGCTGAACATTGGGATGCGGGCGCCAACCGTGTACTTGTTGGAAGAATTTAGGTTCAGGAATCCCCGGATTGGGGAAATGCTCAAGGGGTGGAAGTGTTACGCGTTAGTCGAAGCCGACCAAGTTCTCTCTACTTCGAAGTTATCGAGCAAGCCCGCGATAATTTACTGCGATGGGTTAATCGCCCGCCGGCGGAGCGCCGCCAACGCCGAGCTCCAATCGATCACGATGTCTTCCGATCTGGCCATGTGGTGGATGCGGTAGTGTCGGACTTCAAAGGTCGCTGCGCGTATTGCGAGCGACAGATCGGAACGTCTGAAGGTATTGGGCACTTCCGACCGCTGGATATCGCATACGAAGCTGACGGACAAGACTTTGCTGGTCATTACGCGTGGCTCGCCTATGAATGGCTCAACCTCTTTCTACTTTGTCGCCGCTGTCAGAAAGCGAAGGCCGATCGCTTCCCCGTTGTAAACGGACGCCGCTCCCGCTTTCTCGCAACCTTTGACGAGGTCCGAGCCGAAGAAAAGCCTTTTCTTATCGATCCGACGTTCGATAACCCGTTTGCTCATATTTCTTATCTGGTAACAGGGGAGTGTGTTTCCAAAAAGAACTCTGAAAAATCTCTTGCAACAATCGACATTCTCCAGCTCAACGACGAGTATCTCCTTTTCGAGCGACGCAAATCGATTGAAGAAGCCTTGCAGACTTGGCGTGAATCGCTAGAGCAGAGCAAGTCATTGCCGGAAGATTTTTTGCTGGGTGGATCCTTCCTTGGTGCTCGCCGTGAGGTGGTGCTGCGAACACTGAGCGAGTATAGGTCGGAAAGTCTCTCGATTAACAATGGATCGGCAATGAGGCGGTATCTTCAGGCCATGATCGACCGCGGTGACCGCGAAGAGCGCGACCGCATGATCGCGATCATGGAACTGTTGAGACGATCCGACGAGATCAGGCGTGCTGAGCTGAAACGGCAAGGAGATTCTGATAGGCGCCGTCCAGCAACGTCGGTTCTTCTTTCGCCGTGGCCGGTCGATATGTTGTCCGCAAGGGGGGAGCTTAGATCTTTGCGCGTCGTCAATTTCCGCGCAATCGACAACGTGGAAATCCCTTTTTCGAAAGTGAGGTCGACTAAGGCAGGCACACCGTGCTTGCTTATTCTTGGCGAGAATGCGGTTGGAAAATCCACCTGCCTATCGGCAATCGCGCTAGCTCTTCTCGGAACCAAGCAGGCCAAGAAGCTGAGGCTTCCGTACTATGAACTTGCTCGAAGTGCAGATCGGAGAACATGGAATTTATGGGGAAAGGAACGCCTCGAGGTAACGATTTGGTTCCATGATGCGCAAAACGGCGCAGAGTTTTACTATGATCCGGTTAGAAAGTCACTGGATGGTACCGCGGAGCAGTCCACTGTGGTTCTCGGTTATGGTCCTCACCGCTATTTCGCTAATGCGCAAGGACGCCGAGGTGCAACAGCGGCAGAGAAAGTGCGTAGCCTTTTTGATCCTAGAAGGCCTCTACCTGATCCAACCGACTGGCTGAAGGGACTATCCGGTCGAAAATTTGACGAAGTCGCCCGCACTATTCGGACCATTTTGCCAACCGGCGACGACGATCAGCTTGTCAATGACCGACAGGCCGGAATTTGCGTCCTTGCGCAAGGCCAACTGACGCCAGTCAACCAATTGAGTGAGGGATATCGCTCCGTCTTCGCAATGGTTGCGGACATATGTCGATCGCTATTCGACCACTGGTCTAACCTTGAAACCGCGCAGGGTGTTGTGCTGATTGACGAGATCGAGACTCACCTGCATCCCAGATGGAAAATGCGAGTTATGTCGTCACTCCGACAAGCCTTTCCCGCCGTCCAATTCGTTGCAACCACTCACGACCCCTTGTGCGTTCGCGGCATGGACGACGGTGAGGTAATCGTTTTAACTCGGAATGAGGACGGCGGAGTGCAAGTGCTCGAGGATCTTCCTAGGATATCGGGTATGAGCGCTGAACAGATTTTGACCTCGGAATATTTCGGACTATCAAGCACGATTGATCCCGAGGTTCATCTCGAGATTGCACGTTTAGCCCAAAGCGTTGAAGCAAAGTCGACGCAAAATATTGGATATGAGGCCAAGGCCCTAATTTCGAAGCTAACGGTCGGTGACAGCGCTGCAGCACAGGTGATCCATGATGCGCTCTTACGATATCTGAGCGAAAGAGAACTACCAGTCGACAGCCTCTCGCCGAGTGCCCGCAGTGATGCGGTGGCAGCCGTATTCAGAGCTTTGCGGTCAGCGCGCGGGGGGCAGTAGCATGCGCAAGCTTGATCGGGCGAGTGTGAAAATTCCTCCTTCGCTCGCGAATCCACACGCAGCTGTGAGTGCAGAAAAGACTGAAGCCGTAAGTTACTATGGCGCCCGCACGCCGTGGACGGCAACTTACAGTTCATTTTCTTTCAAGCATTATAAGGCGCGGGACGTTAAGGCTGCGCTTCGTCAACTAGCCGGTGGAAACTGTGCCTATTGCGAAAGCAAAATCGGTGCTGTCGGCGCTCGCGAGGTAGAGCACTATCGCCCAAAGGGTGGCATCGACGGGACGGCTAACCATCCTGGCTATTGGTGGTTGGCGCATAATTGGAATAATTTACTTCCGACGTGCCGAGACTGTAATAAAAGTCTACGCCAACATATAGTAGCGCCTGGCATGACGAGAGCTCAGGTTGAGGATATTCTCAGCAGGACTCCGAAGGGCAACTACGGTAAGGCCACGCAGTTTGCAATTCGTGGAGTTCGTGCAGTCAGCGACTCTTGCTCGCTGGAGGCTGAAGACCCGCTTCTCATTGATCCATGTCGACGCGATCCGGGTAACGAGTTGAGATGGGATTTCTCGACAGAATTAACGCTGATAGAGCCAAAGGAAGTGGAAATAAATCGACCAAGTCTTTACGGGGAATATACAATCAAAACGTGTGGGCTTAATCGAGCAGAGCTCGTGTTGGATCGCATCCCCACACTTCGGCCCATGAGGACGCTACGAACCCACATTATTAATCGATTAAATCAATGGGACGGTTCACAGGTGGATCTTGATGACATCATGAAGGAGGTAGAGGTGCTGACGGCTCATGCTCATCCAGAGCAGCCCTATGCCGGCATGGCCGCCGCCTATATTAGAGATTTTGAAGAGGAACTCAACCGCTGGCGCGCAGAACGTGGGTTTCCCACGTTCTGAGGCGAGCAAGCACGATGTCTAAAGGTCTGATGACACATCCATGGATGTGTCTCCTAACGCGCATTGTCCAAGGCCACATTGTCTACGATTTGTAGAGTGGGGTTGAGTAACCGCAACTGGCCGCAATTGGAGCTCCGATAGCCCTTTTAGGGTAACGCTCCCAGCGATTCGCCGAAGTACAAAGTGTTGGAGCTTAGTAAGGCCATTGGCGCTCTTCTGCTTTGAACGGCTCCGCATGCTCTGGCCGGTGCCAAAGCTGCATTGCGGTGAAAATGACAGCATCATTAAACCTCTGTCGCGGCGGATAACCGCCCATATCTTCAACGATATTTGGAGGTCGGCGAGAGTTCAATGAGGTACAAAGCCCAGCTATCTTTTCATCGGAAAATGTGATCCCGTGCTCGCGGTGTGCGAACTCGTTTCGGACTGCGCGAACCAAGTTCAGGTCGTGACGTTCCGAGATGGTAATCAAGCCGAGGGCGTAGCAAGCGTTGATCCGTGCTGAGAACGTGCCGAGTGGGGCGTTTCTGCCGTTGATAAGGTCCGTCGTAACTTTACCCGGAAGCATGTGCGCTAAAAGCAATCGCTCGAGGCGAGCGTCCAAGAGGGCCGCTCCGACAAGCGCAGCGCCGCGATCAGACTCCTCCTGAAGTTCCTTAAGAAATGCAGACACGTATTTGATATCGCGCTCGTCCATTTCTGATACCAAGTTAGAGTTCAGCCACCGCTGGCTCCGGTCGGCTCGAACGGAGGGTTAGATTCATTCGCCAGACATGGCCCGTTCATTGGAGGGCTGCAGTTCCCTCACGACAATCTTAGAAGTCGACTTCCGAACCAGTCTGTGCTTCCGATGCTTTCATTTTGCCCCTGGTCCGTCTGTTCCGGGCATTGACGCCACAATGAATCATGACATTTTTTCGTGGCAAACCAAAGCCATCAGAGGATCGACTTTTTGTTTTGCCGCAGCTATTCCGTTGGACGATCGAGCCGCAAGATAAGAGGCCAATCACGGTCGACTGTTGTCGCGGTTGTGCAAGGCCCAATGCTGCTTCGAGGTCGACAGTCGTCCGTCACATCCCGCGGGGAGCGGCCAGTACGCGACGTTTGGAATCGCTGAGACAACTTGATTCAGCCTACCGCTTCGTTGCGAAGGCGATCTCCCGTCATCAATTTTTGGTCGAATGCTTGTCGGCCGATGTGGACTTTCGTTAAAGTCTACCGGGCACGACTGCTTCCTGTAGCGAAGTGGTTGTGGCCTGCTGGAGTTACTGTGTAAGTATCGTGGAGAAGTCATCATTTGTGGCACAAGACTTGCAGGGGGGCGTGACGGATCTGCTGCACGTCCGTTATGTTGCTCGGAGCGAATCTGCCAAGTGGCGGGGTGCACCGTCCTCTATGCTTTGAACGTCAGCGGCAGCGAGATGCTGGTGGCCGGACATAAACACTCGCGCACGACTTTGGGTCGCGTTCGGAGTTCGCATTCTGCCACTGGCGTTCCCAACTCTTTTCGAAATTTAGAAACGGAAAAACCGATTGAGCCAAAATGTCACGCCATTAAAATGAACTGACGAAAATTGAGCCATTTCAGAAGTTTAAACGCCGTAAGCCCGCGCTAGAGGAATAATTTGAAAACTAAAGGACCGCGTTCTTCTTATAACTCGACGACCGAACAGCGCTTGTTGGAAGGGCTAAAAATACGGTGCGATCGCCTGCTCCGTCTCGAAACTCCACAGATCGCTGTTCGAAGAATCCGTGATCTCCTGACTGCGCAGCAACTTTTCAAGCTCTTTCCGCGTCTTTTCGGAGACGGGAGGATGCTAAGCACGTGCTACGGCGACTTCTACCCGACGGTTCTTCGCGATCCTCTCCGTGCTATCGAGCCTCTCGCTTGCCACAGTATCGACAGAGATATCATTTGGGCAATCTGTCGTTGCCTCCAAGAGTCAGCAAAGCTTAGAGAATACTGCGCGCTCCGCCACCGGTTCGAACTTGGCATACTCACGAACTGCAAAGAAGAAAGTACACGAGTTATCGACAGCATCGAACGTGATTTCGGTCAATCGATCTGGCTAATGCAATCGAAGCTAAGTGCTGGACACTTCTGGGGGGGGCAGGAGGAACTTCTCGCCCTTGCTAAAAATTACGAAGAACAGGTGAAGGATGAACCTCTTCTTCCCATATTTCTTTATTTTTTTAAGCGTCGTATTGAGGCAACAGACGTCAAGGGGCGCCTTCGGAAGCAGTTGGCCGATATGCTAAAGGACGAGCCTCTGCAGGAGATCCATGCTTATCTGACGAACAAGATTTTCTGGAACGCCGATGTAGCGCTCGACAGCATGAGCATCTCGCTTGGCCTCGATGAGCGGATTAGCGGAGTCGATCTGTACGAGATACTCATACATATCCTTCAGTCATTGGCTTCGATGCAAAATCTTTCACGTTCCTTCATCGATTTAATGCGCAAGCCGGTGACTGTCCTGTTCGAGCGGGTGGGCGACTGCCGTTTGCACGGGGTTTTGCGAGCATTTGGAGTTCCATTGTCGATAGATGATTTGCTGAATTCGGAGCGAGCGCAAGTCATCGAAGCATACAGCAACGAAAAATACGGTGAGTGCATCGCAAGTGCACAGCGATACCTGTCTGACTGCCCGGACGATATCGGTGTACTCGTGATTAGCGCCAAAGCACATGCGCATATTGGCCTACCTCCTGCGGCTAACGTCGGTATCGTGCATGAACTTAACGCGAACCTTTATCGAATTTTCTGCGCAGGGCCGGACGCATACATCTCTGCTCACTGGGTTATGACCATGAGCGATCGCTTCTATGGTCAGGCATGGATGGACTACGTTCGACTAGTCGTCATGAACGAACTTCAGCCGCAGGGTTACGACTTTCCATCGCTATGGCTTAGAGACATCTACATACGTGACAAACATCTGAGCCCGTTCAGCGCCATAACTATTCCGAAAATCGAGGCGAATCTGGTGCTCTCATCTGCCGCGATGGTCAGGACCTATCCAGCGACGCTAAATATCTTTCTCGCTGTTGCTGAAGGAAAATGCTCGAACGAGTCAGGATCCACTCGGGTGGAGAAGTATCTTGCGCAGCACTACCTGTCCTCTGGATGCAACGAAGAAGCATTTTCTCTATACAGTGATCTTCTTAAGCGTGTCGCTGCGACGGACAAGCTCCGTTGCGCTGGCGGCCTTGCCCTCGCTGCCTTGAAGATAAAGAGATACGGTGTTGCGACAAAGGTAATTGTGGACGCTTTCTTGGAGCACCCGCATACGCCTTCGACGTTGCCGATTCCCGAGGTTGTCCATGCAATGGACAGTCCAAAGATATGGCCTAACATAATCGAGTTTCCCCTGCTCCTCGAACTCTATTTAGATTTTGTAGAGCGAGATCGCTTGCCAAACCTTCGCGTCGCATTCGAGAAGTTCCAGCGCGCACATAAGATACATACCCCTGAGGACCTAATCGCGCGCTTGGAGGATTTCGGTAAGCCCACTGTGACCGCATATCTCGAGCGGGTTTGGCGGCCGGAGGTGATGCGCCAAACCCTTCTGTACTCAGGTACGCGCGAAATTGATGACGCGCGGATACAGGTTTGCCGCGCCATCGCAAACTTGGACTCCGATCTTGCTCCGAAATACCTTGATGAAATCAAGGAGCGTGTAAAGCAGCAGGAGATAGCCAAAGGCACTACGCTCGTTGAGCAGAGTAAGGTCTACGTTGACATCGACGCAATAAAGAAAAGTCTGCGTACAAAACTTGGTGATTCTTATGCTAGATACAAGCTTATCTCGAGCTCTACTCCAAACCAGCCCGATGACCTTCTGAACACCTTGACTCAGGCCCTAGCTCAGTCATTGAGCCAGACCGGTGACAAGTCTCTAGCGAAATTGTTCTCGACGTTGCAGGTTTTAGGGGGGCCGATCTCTACTGAGACCGATGCCCAGTTCGCTGCGCTCTTCGCAGAGGTCACAAATGAGTTTTTACTCGGGGACCACGGGCTAAATGCGTACCTAAGTACGCGCGTCAGGCATGGATCTCTCAGCAACACGTTGCGCAACCCCGTAGAGGATCTAAAGCTTATCACCCCGCGAGAGGAGAATCAGCCACTTTATGTGAAGAATACGTATTGGCTTTCAGACTGCTCTTCTGTTGAGGCTGAAGAACTTTCAAGTGCCCTGGAAGCCTTCTCTTTGGAGTTTGATGGCGTTTTGGATTTCCTCAAGGATCGACTTCTTCGAATTCGCGTGATTCACGAATTCTCTTCCTCGTCAGACAATCTTGATGCACTTTTTGTTTACCGAACGTCAAAGCTTGAGAGCAAGTTCGTGCAAGAGTTTGATAGGCAGAATTCGGAACTCGATCAGCTCGTAGACACCTGCGTTGACACGCTCTGGGAAAAGACGGATGAGAATTTGGCGGTAGTCCGACAGGCGATCGAGACGAGCGTTCGCGATCGGTTAATGGGTTCATTTGAAGCGCTTTCAAAGGCTCTCGTGAAGTTTGATGCTAGTGTTACGAAAGGGTTGTTTAACGCCATTGCGCAAGCAAAGACGGCGATGCAAATGAAGATTACGATCGTTTCATCTTGGTTCAAGCGGAGCGAGGTGTTCGATCGACAAGACTATGCGATGGAATTTCCTGTTCAGATCGCTTTGAACATGATAAGGAATACCATTTCAGCGGCGTCATCGTGGTCGACGGTGAAGATCAAAGCTAACACCAATGACAAAGTTATGACTGGTAGGACGTTGGACGGAATGGTGTATGTATTCTATGGGCTTTTGGAGAACGCAATAAAACGCTCGAAGCTGCCGGTGCATAGATTAAGCTTGGACGTCGATCTTTCTTTTGAGAAGGATAAATATCTCTTCAGGGTGACGAACCCCGTTAATATTGATGCTTTTGCAAGTGAGGACTTCGAGCGCATTGCTCAGAGTCAACAATCAATTGGAGGGAAAGAGTCCGGTCGCCGAGCGCAAGCCGAGGGGCAGAGCGGATTGCATAAAATATGGTCAACGATAAGCGCGCCGACCTATCGCTCTCCGCAGCTTAGTTTTGGACTTCGTGACAAAGTATTTTTTGTCGAATTTTCTTTCTCACTTGAGAGAGCCGATTATGAGAATCTTGCTCGTTGAAGACGATGAGGACAAAATGAAGGATCTCGTTGCTTTTATCGAGAATGAGATTCCGAAAGTCGAGATCTCGATCGCTAGATCACATGGTAGCGGTCTCCGGAAAATTATATTTGAGGCTGATTCGACGGATCTCATCATTCTAGATATGAGCATGCCGAGCTTCGATGTGTCGCCTCTGGAGCCCACTGGAGGGGTTCCGGAAAACTATGCAGGTGAGGATCTTTTAGCTCAGATGAGGCTTCGGATGATTGAAATTCCAACGATCGTCGTGACGATGTTCGATGAATTCGGTGAGAAGCCCAATAAAGTCCCGTTGAACAAGTTAACTGAAAGACTTCGCGATAACTATTCGCCGCCATTCTGTGATTTGGTTTACTATTCCTCACGACAGGAAGGTTGGCGCGTTTCGTTGAGAGAGTCAATTAAGAAAGCTATAGACCTAAAAAAATGAACATTCTTATTGTTGATGATGAGTTGGAAAAAGCCCAGGTGATCACTACGGCGTTGCGCGACGCCGGTTTGGTAATTCACGTTGAGCATCGCAGCACTGCGACGGCCGCTCGACGTTGCATCCAGGATAGTCTTTTCGATATGCTCATTATCGATCTCAATTTGCCTGATGGGCTGGGTGTGGCTCCCACGCAAGAGGGCGGATTGAAACTATTCGACATGTTGCTTCTCGACGAAGAAGCGCAACTTCCACCGGACGTAGTCTTTATCACTTCAAGAGAAGAACTGGTCGCCGATGCTCGGCAGAAGGCGGCCGAACGCGGGGCGGTGCTATGGCAGTTCCGTGATCAAGCGAGCTCATGGAAGTCGATGTTGGTGGGAAGAGTGAAGTATCTCGAACACAAACGGGCGCGCTCGGGTGTGATGAAGCAGGTCGATATAGCGATCTTGACAGCGCTGCGGTCACCTGAGCTCGATGCGGTTCTGGATCTGCCATATGAATGGAAATCCCAGCGTTTCGCTGGTGACCCTTCGACTTATCAGTTCGGTTCTATCCAACGCTCGGGCGCGAGTGAGCTAAGCGTGGTTGCCGCGCATGCTCAACGCAAGGGAATGCCATCGTCCGCCGCATTGGCGAGCAAGATGGTTAGTCTTTTTCAGCCGCGTTTTCTTGTAATGCTTGGAATATGTGCGGGAATTCGCGGAAAAACTAATTTGGGTGATGTAATTGTCGCCGACCCGACTTGGGACTATGGCAGTGGCAAGCGCGCGCAGCAGGCTGACGGTTCCCTCGTTTTTCTTGCTGCGCCGCATCAGAAGTCGCTAGATCCAGAAATTAGTCAGGTTTGCCAAGATCTGTCAAAAGACGCGAACGTTGTGCGAGTCATTCGTAGTGGGTGGAATGGCTCAGTGCCACAAGGAACGCTTGAAGTGAGGATCGGACCGATGGCTTCGGGGGCAGCAGTTTTGGCTGACGACGAGCACGGTCGATTGGTCGCACTCCAAAACCGCGAGGTTCTGGCCATTGAGATGGAAGCGTATGCAGTGATGGCAGCGATTGACTACTCATCCCGCACGTCAAACGGGCAAAAACCTCTGGGGTTGGTAATAAAATCCGTATGCGACTTTGCTGACTCGTCGAAAAGCGACGATTGGCAGAAGTACGCCGCCTATACAAGCGCTCAATTTGCTGATCAGTTGTTCAGATCGGCCTCTGTGTTTAGTAAGTGAAGTTGTGTTGTGTATAACTGATTAAGTATTGACGTCATCGTGTCATTACATAAATATCGCTAACGCATCTATAACCAGTTGCCCGGTCGCATGCCGGGTTTTTCTAATTTTGCGGTACCGTGGATGCGAGAGGGCGTACCAAACTTTGAGCGCGGCGCTCAAGTTCCGTCGATCCAACTGGGAAGACCGATGACACAAACGTCCGACTCGCGAATGTGTCGCATCCAACATGACGACCGACGTACTTCAGGGCCGGCTATCTAGTGAGCGAGAGGTGGTGAGTGCACGACGACGGAAAGTGTCACCGGTCATTTTCGACTGGCGTGGTGCGAACGACTGAAAAGCTGCGCGTAGCCGCATTACCGCGACCGATACTCAAATGACGGCAATGGCTGACAAGTGGTAACGGTCACATTGAAATCTAAGCGGCACATGACGGATAGTGCATCAAGCATCGACGCGATGCTCCGATGGCGAATCGTTTCGAATCGTCACGATTCGAATGATTAGGGAAGGGCGAGGACGAGTCACGCGTGCATCGCGTTGAGCTTCGTCGTGACCGTTCGCCGTGGCAACCATGCATCGATGAGATCATTCTCCCTATAACCTTCGGCTAACGTTCACCTACCCAGCAAACGACGAGCAATCAATGCTGGTCTAATGAGTCATGTGTAGCCGATGGTGATCGTGAATCCATGATGCGCACATGACGGATACGTCGCGCGCGATGATTGTCTGTTGCGGCACCGAATGAATCGACCAGATTAATGAGGAGGACTGCAAACCACCGATATACCGACGTAAACGAGCGCGGGCCGCAGATGCGCCAACACCTACGACCCGCTAACCAAAGCCAACTGAACAGGAGTTGCCAATGGCTAAGGCAGATCATAAGTCACGCCCACCGATAACGGAACGCTACGTGACGATTCAGGAATCCTGGGGCTTTCCGAAGAGCATGGGACGCAGGCCGGAGCGCTTTTACCCGTGGTTCAGGATCGGCGGGATGTGGATCATTAACGACGCGGGTTTCATCCCGGGCCGAAAGGCACGGATAACGGTCGAGCCGGGCAGGCTAATTATCACGGCGATGTAAGCGCCGTGGGGCCGCGAAGTTCGCGGCCCTTGGCGACGGTGGCTGACATCCGTCACTTCGAGGGACTTGCCACACCGCCAGTGGTGTCAGGCGTGACAGTCGTCTCGGTGATTGCCGCGACGTCGGAGGAATCCACAGAGCGTGTCGTAGTCACAGACGGAGCGGCTGTGCGCACGGCCCGGTGCTGCACAACGACTCGCGATCGCGCCGCGGTTTCCGGTTGAGTCGGTGGGTCCGCGACGCGAACCAGCGCAAAACGGCGCAACCCGACTCATAACCAGCCCGCCCCTCGACATCCACCCACAGATCGGCGACGATTCCTCAAACCTTGCAAACAACAACCAGAAGTGACGCACATGACTGTCGATCACCACCCGGTATGGATGCCTGTCGCGATGAGAGAACGCGGCGTGCGTCGTTTCCCCGCGGGCGAGACGAACCCGCGCATCGTCGAGTACAACAACCACACGAACCTGGTCGGCTATGACGACAAGATTTCGTGGTGCTCGTCGTTCCTCAACTGGTGCATGACGCACGCGGGCTTCCGCGGCACCGGTTCCGCGCTCGCGCGCTCGTGGCTCGAATGGGGCAGGGCGCTGGAGCAGCCTGTCTACGGCTGCGTCGCGGTGCTGACGCGCGACGATCCGGCGAGCTGGAAAGGGCACGTCGGCTTCTATCTGCGCCACGACGACGAGAATGTCTATCTGTTCGGCGGCAACCAGCTCGAAGAAGTGCGCGAGCTCGCGTATCCGCTCGACACCGTGATCGGCTACCGGTGGCCCGAATAGCGGGCGTCCCGATCTACAACCGTCGCACGCGCTCGCCTGCGGATTGATACACTGCTGCAGGCTGGTTGCACCATCCACTTGCTTTTCGCTTCCTCGGCTTCCTCGGGCGCGGCGGCAGATCGCTCGCGCCCCCATCCCAATGAAAATGAAACAGGAGAGAGCAGTGCAAAACGGGAACCTCCGTCTTTACGCGGACTCGGAATACACGAGCCCGTACGCGATGTCGGTCTACGTCGCGCTTCAGGAAAAATCGCTGCCGTTCGAGCTGGTGACGGTCGATCTCGGCAACCGTGCGCATTTCGCGCCGGACTATGCGGCGACGTCGCTGACGCAGCGCGTGCCGACACTCATTCACGACGACTTCGCGCTGTCGGAATCGTCGGCGATCACCGAATATCTCGACGACGCGTTCCCCGGCACGCGGCTGTATCCGGCCGACCGGCGCCAGCACGCACGCGCGCGGCAGGTGCAGGCGTGGCTGCGCAGTGACCTGATGCCGATCCGCACCGAACGCTCGACCGAGGTGCTGTTCTATGGGCCGTCCAGCGAACCGCTGTCGAGTCTCGCGCAGGCCTCCGCGCAGAAGCTGTTCGCGGCCGCCGACAAGCTGCTCGCGCCGGGCGCGGCGAACCTCTTCGGCGACTGGAGCATTGCGGACGTCGATCTCGCGGTGATGCTGAATCGTCTCGTGCTGAACGACGATCCGGTGCCGCCGCGCCTCGCGGACTACGCGCGTGCGCAGTGGGAACGGCCGTCGGTGCAGCGCTGGGTGAAGCTGAAGCGTCCGGCGCAGTAAAGGGCACGACGCGCCACGCGCCCGATTTCGGCGTGCTGGCGTGAGCCCGCCGATTCTCTCCATCGTTCAACCGTACCCAATCGACATGAGCTATGTTCCCCAACTCGCCGCGGTCGGCGGCGTGATGCTTCTTGCATGTGTGAGCCCCGGTCCCGACCTGATCGCGGTCACGTCCCACGCGCTCGGCAATCGCCGCGCGGGCCTGTTTGCGGCGATGGGCATCGCGACGTCGCACGCGGTATGGGCGGCGATGGCGATCTTCGGGCTCGGCCTGATCGTCGCGAAGCTCGCGTGGCTGTACGAGGCGATCCGCATCGCCGGCGCCGCTTACCTGATCTATCTCGGCGTGAAGACGCTGTGGAGCCTGCGCAAGTCCGCGCAGCAGCCGGACCCGGCCGTCGCACCGGCCCGCAGCGGCGCGCAGGCGTATCGGAAAGGTCTGCTTGTCGGCATGACGAATCCGAAGGCCGCTGCGTTCTTCGGTAGCCTGTTCGTCACGCTGCTGCCGGCGCACGCGCCGTCGTGGATGCATGGCGCGACGCTCGCGATCGTCGTCGCGGTGTCGCTGACGTGGTTCTGCACGATGGCCGTGCTGTTCTCGACGAGCCGCGTGCAGACCGGCTACGCAAAGCTGCGCAAGCCGATCGACGCGGTGATGGGGACCGTGCTGCTCGGTCTCGGCACGAAACTCGCGCTGGATCGGTAACCCGCTTGCCGCATGACGGGCCGTTCCGGCAACAGCGGACGGCCCGTCACACATCAGCAAGCAGCGCGTTCTGCGCGGCTTCGGTCCTCAGGATCGATCATTTCGCCGCAACAGCTTCCGCCTTCGCGTCATCCGCCGTCTCATTCCTGCTCCACCCACCCCCCAACGACCGATACAACGCGACCGCCGACAGCGCATGCTCGCGGCGCACCTGATTGAGCGCATCCGAATCGCGCAGATACACCTCCTGCGCGGACAGCACGTCCAGGAAATCCGTCGCGCCGCCCTTGTAGAGCTGGTTTGCGAGACCGAGCGCCTTGTCCGACGCGGCGAGCGCGCTGGTCAGACGCTGCGTTGCCGCCGTCGTGCTGACCAGATTCGCGCGCGAGTCCTCGACTTCGCGCAGCGCCTGCAGCATCGTCTGCCGCAACCCGAGCTCCGATTCGCGCATCCGGCTCTCGCTCTGCGCGATGTCGGCCGTGATGCGTCCCGCGTTGAAAATCGGGCTCGTCGCGCTCAGCGCCGCGCTGAACAGGTTGTCGGTCAGCGTCGGCAGCCCGAGGTACGACGCGGCGAGAATGCCGTCCGTCAGGTTCAGCGAGAACTTCGGATAGCGTTCGGCCTTCGCGACGCCGACCTGCGCCGCGCGGCGCTCGACCTGCGCATACGCGGTCAGCACATCGGGGCGGCGCAGCAGCGCCTGCGACGGCAGCGTCTGCGGTGTGCCGTCCGGCGGCGCCGGAATGTCGCCGGCCTGCGCGAGCACGAGACGGTCGACCGACTCGGGCGTGCGGCCCGAATACACGGCGATCAGGTTCAGCTGATGCGCGATCTGCGCCTGCGTCGGCGGGATGCGCGCTTCGAGCGCGTCGAGCTGGTTCTGCGCGCGCGCGACGTCGAGTTCGGTCGACAGCCCGAATGCCTGCCGCTTGTGCGTGAGATCGAGCGCACGCTGCCGGATCTTCGCGTTGTCCTGCAGGATCCGCAGCTCCTGCTGCGCCCACCGCAGGTCGACATACGCGGACGCGGTGTCCGCCGCGAGCGCGAGCCGCATCGCGTCCTCCGCGTGTTTCTGCCCGACGAGTTCGGACTGCGCGGCGAGCAGGTCGAGCCGTTCGCCGCCGAACACGTCGGGCGACCAGCTGAGCACGAGGCCCGCGCCGGCCTGCTTCACGTAACCGACCGGCGGCGGCGTGTTCTGGCGCGCGTCGGACGCGTGCGCGGTCGCATCGAGTTCGGGCAGCAGCACCGAGCGTTTCTGCACCGTCAGCGCCTGCGCCTGCTTCACGCGTTCGGCGGCGGCCTGCAGGTCGAGGTTGCCGTCGAGCACGGTCGCGATCAGCTGGTCGAGCACGGGATCGCGGAACTGCGCCCACCATGTGGCGGCGTCGGTGCCGGCCTGTGGCACGTCGGTGTCCCACGCTGCCGGCGCGAGCGATTCGACCGACTCGTGCAGTGCGGGATGCTGCGCGGGCTGCACCGCGCAACCGGCGGCGAACACGCTGACGGCGACGGCGACAAGTAGCTTCTTCATGGCGAATCTCTCAGTGCGCATCCGGCGGCGGCGCGCTCAACGAAATGGGTTTGGAGAACATCACCGCGACCAGCGCGACGACGAAACACAGCGACAGCGCATAGAACGTATCGGCATAGGTGAGCGTCAACGCTTCGCGATAGATGAGGTGATGCAGGTTCGCGAGCCCGGCCTGCGCGGCGTTCAGCGTGTCGCCGGCGACGGTCAGCCAGTGCGCGGCCTGCTGGTCGAGCAGCGACTCGATCTGCGGCTGGCCGGCCGTCACGTGCTCGTTCAGCCGCAGGTAATGGAAGTTCAGCCGGTCGTTGAGCATCGTCGCGCTAACAGCGATGCCGATCGCGCCGCCGAGGTTGCGCATCAGGTTGAACAGGCCGCTCGCTGATTTGAGCCGCGACTGCGGCAGCGAGCCGAGCGACATCGTGACGATCGGCGGCACGCTGAACTGCTGGCCGATCCCGCGCAGCGCCTGCGGCAGCAGCAGCTCCTGCCAGCCCCAGTCGTGCGTGATCGGCGTGTACAGGTAGCAGCCGAGGCCGAAGCAGACGAGCCCGAACACGAGCAGCACGCGCATGCTGACGAAGCGCGTGGCGATCGCATACGCGCCGAGCGCGAGCATCTGGAACGCGCCGACCGACAACAGCGCGATGCCGATCTGCAGCGAATTGAAGCCGCGCACCTGCGCGAGGAACAGCGGCGTCAGGAACACCGTCACGAAAATCCCGATGCCCGTCACGAACGACAGCAGGCTGCCGATCCCGAAGTTGCGGACCGCGAGCGCACGCAGATCGACGATCGGATCCTTCGCGGTCAGCGCGTGCACGATGAACAGGAAGCCGCAGATTCCGGAGATCCACGCGCACCCGACGATCACGTGATCGCTGAACCAGTTCTTGCGCGGGCCTTCTTCCAGCACGTATTCGAGGCAGCCGAGGAAGCCGGACATCAACACGATGCCGAGATAGTCGCCGCGCTTGAGCAGGCTGAGATCGGGCGTGTCGATGTGCACGTAGCGCGGCACCAGCGCGGCGACGACGATGCCGGGCACGAGGTTCAGGTAGAACAGCCAGTGCCACGACCACTGATCGGTGATCCAGCCACCGATCACGGGCCCGATCGCGGGGGCGAGCGACGCGAGCGCGCCGATCGTCGTCGACGCGACCAGCCGCTGCTTGCCGGGGAACAGCACGAACGCGGTCGTGAACACGGTCGGGATCATCGCGGCGCCGAGCGCGCCCTGTAACCCGCGAAACAGGATCATCGAGTTGATGTCCCATGCGAGGCCGCACAGCATGCTCGTGATCGTGAAGCCGACCGCCGATGCGACGAACAGCCAGCGCGTCGACAGCACTTTCGACAGCCAGCCCGACATCGGGATCACGATGATTTCCGCGATCAGGTACGCGGTCTGCACCCAGGACAGCTCGTCCTGGCTCGCGGACAGGCCGCCGCCGATGTCGCGCAGCGACGATGCGACGATCTGGATGTCGAGCGTTGCCATGAAGAACCCGACGCACATCAGCGCGAACGCGAATACGCGCTGCTTGATCGGTTGCGACGCGGGGTCGCCGGAGAAAGCAGTGGTCATCGTCGGCTCCGCGTCAGTTCGTGCGATCGGTATGCACGGTCACGACCGCGGACAGGCCGGGGCGCAGCACGTTTTCGAGGCCCGGCTGCGGATCGAGATGCACGCGCACCGGCACGCGCTGCACGATCTTCGTGAAGTTGCCGGTTGCGTTCTCGGGCGGCAGCACGCTGAAGGTCGCGCCGGTTGCGGGCGCGAGGCTGTCGACGCGGCCGTGCAGGGTAGCGCTCGATGCGTCGAGCGACACGTCGACGCGGTCGCCCGCGCGCATCTTCTTCAACTGGTCTTCCTTGAAGTTCGCGTCGATCCACAGGCCCTGCGCGGGCACGATCGTCAGCAGCGGCACGCCGACGTTCGCGAGCATCCCGACCCGGCCCGTGCGGTTGCCGACGAAGCCGTCGACGGGCGAGCGGATCGTCGTGTATTCGACGTTGAGCGCCGCGACTTTCTGCGCGGCAAGCGCGGTGTTCACGCGCGCCCGGGCGTCGACGAGCTGTGCGCCAAGCACGTCGAGCTGCCGTTTCGCGGCGAGCAGCGCGGCATCGCTGCGGTCGACTGCCGCGCTCGCCTTCGAGTAATCGGCGTCGGCGCGCTCGACGATCTGGTTCGATACCGCGTCGGACTTCACGAGTTCGCGGTAACGCACCCGGTCGGATGCCGCGCGGGTCAGTTCGGCCGCCGACGCGCTTTTCTCCGCGGTGTTCTGGCCGATCACCGCGTTCTGCAGCTGCTGTTTCGCGTCGAGCTCGGCCACCGCGGCGCGCGCGCTGTCGACTTCCGCCGTCGCCTGCGCGAGCTTCGCGTCGTAGTCGCGCGCGTCGAGCCGCACCAGCACGTCGCCGGCCTTTACGCGCTGGTTGTCGGTCACGAGGATCTCGTCGACGAAGCCGTTCACCTTCGGCGCGAGCACCGTGACGTTGCCGCCGACGTACGCATCGTCGGTGCTTTGCTCGAAGCGCAGCACGAGATCCCAATAGAGCGCCGCGGACGCGACCACCGCGACCACGGCCAGCACGGCAACCCCCATCCATGGCACGCGGCGGCGTTGCCGCACGACGTGCTCGACGGGAGCCGCCTCTCGGGAAACGGAAGTCTGGGTCGTATCCATCGATTCACCTATGTATATGCACTTATTGAAACGATCGACGCGCCGCGCCGATCGGGGAATTGCTTCAGCGCTCCGGAATGTTGTGCGTGATCCGGAACAGTTCGTCTCTGAGGCGCGCGGCTTCCGACGGCCCGAAGCGCCGTTCGAACGCCTCCTGCGCGGCCAGCCAGTGCGTGTGCGCGTGCGCGATCTTCGTTTCGCCTTCGCCGGTCAGCGCGTACGTCAGCCGCCGGCCGTTGCCGTCGTAGCGGCCCGCGACGAGCGCCGCGCCGACGAGCGGCTTGAGCGCGCGCAAGAGGGCGGTGCGTTCGATCACCAGCACGGCCGACAGCGCCGCCATCGTCAGGCCCGGGCGGTCGCGCAGCAACGCGAGGATGCTGTACTGCGACGCGGTGACGCCCGCGTGCGACAGGTAGCGCTCGTAGAACTGCGAGATCCGCCGTGCGGCCTGCCGGACAGCGAAACAGTCGTCATCGGTGAGCGTGTACTTGTGCATGTGCACATACTAGTGGGCACGGCGGGAGGAAGCGATGCGCGGGGCGTGATCAGATTGGTGCGGCGGGTGTAACAATAGCCGGATCAAAGCCGACGGAATACCAGACTGGCATTGACACCCCCAAAACCAAAGCCATTGGAGATCGCATATTCCGTCGATATCCTGCGGGCCGATCCGCCGACAATGTCGATGCCTTCCGCCGCCGAATCAGGTTGTGTCAAGTTGAGCGTAGGAGGCGCGAGCTGATCGCGCAGCGCGAGTACCGTGAAAATGGCTTCCACGCCGCCGGCTGCCCCGAGCAAATGTCCTGTCGACGCTTTGGTGGCGGATACGGCGGGACCTCGACCCGTTCCAAACACCGCCTTGATGGCCGCCAGCTCACTGATGTCACCGACGGGCGTGGACGTCGCATGGGCGTTCAAATGCCCGATCAGCATGGGTTCAAGATTCGCCTGACGGATTGCCAGTTCCATCGCGCGTTGTCCGCCGGCACCATCTTCGGGCGGAGACGTCATATGGTGTGCGTCGGCGCTCGTGCCATAACCGAGCACTTCGGCAATCGGCGTGGCGCCTCGCTGCAACGCGTGCTCCAGGTCTTCTATCACGAGCATGCCGGCGCCCTCTCCCATGACGAAGCCGTCGCGCCCGACATCGAACGGGCGGGACGCCTGCGCGGGATGATCATTGAATCCCGTGGACATCGTTCTTGCCGCGGCGAACGCCCCCAGGCTGACGCGATCGATGCAGGCCTCCGCTCCACCACACACGGCGATGTCGGCTTCGCCAGCCCGGATCAGGCGCGCTGCGTCGCCAATGGCCTGTGCGCTGGCCGCGCAGGCAGTAACCGGTGCGCCCAGGGGGCCACGAAAGCCATGGCGGATGGAGATATGGCCAGCTGCCATATTGGCCAGGAAACTGGGAACGGTGAAAGGAGACAGCCGCCTTGGCCCGCGGTTATCAGTGATCCTGACGGCCTCCGCAATCGCACCGAACCCGCCCACGCCAGACGCCACGATGGTTGCCGTTCTTTGACGAGCGCTTTCAGTGTCAGGTTGCCACCCGGATTGATTCAAAGCCTCTTGTGCGGCGGCCAGCGCAAACAGGCTGAACCGGTCCATCTTCTTCTGGTCCTTGGGTTCTACTGCGAGGGCAGGATCGAATCCCCATGGACAGTCTGACGTCAACAAGGGGACGACGCCACCGACCTTCGATGCGATCCCTTCCGTGAGGTCGTCAGGCAAACCGGCCAGGCCCGAATGCCCGTTCAGGAGACGGCTCCATACGGATTCAACCCCGCATCCCAACGGCGAAACCATACCCATGCCCGTCACGACAATACGTCTCGTATTCAAACCATGCTCCCCTTTTGACAGATGAAGACGGGCAGCCCGCGATTGGCACAACGCGCCATCGGGCAGCCATCGAAAAGTTCAGGAACTGCGGAATTTTCGAGTCAGTATAGGCAGGGGGGTAGCAAGAAATTGGCACATCACGCCAATCAATATGCAAAGTGCGCCATAATGAGCGAATCATGAACCCGTCCCGGCAAAGTCCCCTCACTGTTTCCGCTCACTTCCTGCACGGGATGCTGCGCGCTGTTCGCACGCGTCACGGAGAAGACGTGGCGGCACAGGTACTCGCGAGCGCCGCCATCCCGCAGTCCCTTCTCAATCAGCCCGATGCACGAATAACACGCCAGCAATACGTCGCGCTGTACAGGGCTGTCGCGGCGACGCTCGATGACGAGATGCTGGGACTATGGTCCCGGCCGATCCGGGGTGGCACGTTAAAGTACCTGATGCTCAGCCTGCTGGACGCGCCTACGGTGTTGGTCGCGTTCAATCGTTTTGTTCGTTTCTGGAATTTGCTGCTGGATGACTACCGATTGCAGATTTCAACGAAGAACGATCTGGTGCGGTTAGCGCTGGTGGAAAGGGCGCCTGGCACGCCGGTCACGCCACTTGGACATGAGTTGATGATGAAGCTGGCTCACGGCATAGCATCCTGGCTGCTTGGCAGGGAGCTCGCCCTGAACCGGGTCGAGTTCAGTTTTGCGAGGCCGAGGCACGTCGAAGACTATGCGTTTCTGTTCCCCGGCGCAGTGCACTTTGATTCCGCGATGACGAGCATTCATTTCTCGTACCAGGATTGTGCCGAGCTGTTCAAGCGCGAAAAGCACGAGCTATGGGCATTCCTGAAAGGTGCGCCTGGAGACTGGACATTCAGCGTATTTCATCGCGGCTCCATTGTGGCCAAAACGCGCGAGCATCTTGAGCGGAATATTGCGCAGCCGCTAACGATACAGGGGCTCGCACAGGCATTGCATACCTCCGTACGCACGCTCAACCGCAGGTTTGCGGAAGAGGGCACACATTTCCAGCAGGTGAAAGACGGACTGCGACGGGATATCGCAGTCGATCGGCTGACAAACTCGAACACGAGCGTGGCAGTGCTGGCGTTTGATCTCGGTTTTTCCGATGCCACCGGTTTTTGTCGCGCATTCAAACACTGGACTGGAAGTAGTCCTACGGACTATCGCAAGGACACGCGTCAGGGTGAGTGACTAGAGGGCGTCAAGTCGGACGATAGTTTCAACGACTTTGAAGCCCGTGTCGAACGGATGGAACTGGCGAACCCGGACCGACCAAGGTCGTGCCGTCTCGTTCGAGGCCGCGGACGCGGTCGGCTGATGTTGACCCGAGACGGCCGTTGCTCACCCTTGAGCGAACGACCGATACAGATCTACACGCGGTCAACGGCTCCTAAAGATCGCGCAGAAACCCGATCACCGCGGCGTTGACGAGGTCCGGGGCCTCTTGTTGAAGCCAGTGACCCGCTCGCTGAATGATTTGGGAATCTCGCAGGTTGGGCACAAGCTTCCGCATGTCGCCGATGATTTCGTGCATGCCTGGAATCGCTAGCCCGGTGTCGTATTCCCCGACTAGATAAAGGGCGGGAGTTTGGACCGGCAGGCCATTGAAGGCTGCCTGCAATTCCCAATTACGGTCGAGATTGCGGTAATAGTTCAGCCCACCGCGAAACCCCGACGCCTCGTATGCCCGCACAAAAGCGTCGAAGTCGGCCTTATCGAGCCATGTGGGTGGCGACGCAGGTTCAGGCAACGCGCCGAGGAGTCCCGCCTGCCGCGCAACGAGTCCGAAAGGATTGGGTGTTTTCTGGTCGCGCGGGCCGGCGTCCCCTGACGCCCAGAAATAAAGCTTACGCAGTGTAGCGGCAACGTCGAGCTCGAGTTCGCTCTCGGCTTGCCCCGGTTGAGAAAAGTAATGCGTGTAAAACCACGTTTGTTCAGTTTGCGGAAATAACCGGCTCGGCGCGATCGGGGCTCGGCCCATCATGGGAACCCCGAGCGCCACGACGGCGCGAAAGCGGTCGGGGCGCAACAGCGCGGCCTGCCACGCAATGGTTGCGCCCCAGTCATTTCCCACCACGACAGCATTTGTTTCTCCGAGCGCGTCCATGATCCCGACGAGGTCACCGATGATGTCGAGCGTCGTATACCGCCCTGGTTCAATCGGACAATCGCTGAGTCCGAAGCCCCGCAGATCCGGTGCGACTGCGCGAAACCCTGCATTCGACAAGCCCGCCAATTGGTGTCGCCACGCGTACGACGTCTCAGGAAACCCATGAAGAAGCAGGACTAGCGGCCCCGCTCCTTGGGCGGCGACGCTCAGGCGGACGCCATTGGTTTCGATGAAGGACTGAGTAAATGCGTACACGATCGCGCTCCGATGGTTGCCTAAAGTCACGCGAAATCGTAACATCAAATGTCACGAATGGCTTGCTTCAAAAAACATGCAACGAGATACACGGCTGGCCCGGCTTCTTCACGTACTCATACACATGCACCTGCGCGGCGGCACAACCACCTCCGAGACGATCGCGCAAATGCTACACACTCAGCCGTCGGTGGTTCGACGCACGATGGCTGCGCTGCGTGCGGCCGGTTATGTAGAGTCGATCGTCGGACCGGGGGGAGGCTGGGCTCTCTGTCGTGAACTCGGCGATCTCACCGTGCGTGACATATATGCTGCTATAGCACCTAAGAGCGCATTCGCAATCGGTACGGCGGATGACAATCCGGCCTGCCCGGTGGAGTCAGCAGTCAACCGGTTCCTCGACGATGCACTGAGTTCGGCAGAGGACGAATTGCTCCGGCGTTTCGCGAAAATGCGTCTTTCCGGCATAGCACGGTACGTGAAGGTGCCGAAGGCCTAACGAACGTCCCTTTTGGCGCGGTGGCAGTCGTCTGTCTGTAGGCCGAGTACGACCGCTTCTTGCCGAACCCGGAAGCCCGGCGCTGAGTGCCAGTCGCGCGCTGCAGCATCAGCCGCCAACTTCGGCAACCGAACCGGCACAGGCTGTCGAGTTTCCCGAAAGCGGCCCGTCATTCACCTGCGAGGCCATCGTTTCCATACTGGGCAACGAGCGCGTACCACAACGCATAAATTTCCCGCATTCCAGGATCGTGGTCGCTGGTCCATACCGCCGTCTGGACGAGTACGAGCTTCGAGCTCGGGTCAACGATGATTCTTTGACCGTCCATACCCTGCAGCGCAAACATGCGCCGCTCGCCCGGCAACAGCCAGACCTGATACCCGTAACCGAATATCGGGTTGGCCTTGCCCGGAGCCAGGAAATCGTCGCCGGCGGCAACGCTTGTGGCCTGCAACACCCAATCTCGCGGGACGATTTGCTGACCGTTCCACCGGCCGTCATAGGCGAGCATCAATCCGAGCCTTGCCCAGTCACGCAGTGTGGCGCTCACGCAGCAATAGGTAATGTTCTGCCCGGTCGCATCGCGTCCCCACGATGCATCCGACTCCATGCCCATTTTCTTCCAGATGCGCTCGCTCGCGTATTGCGCGACAGACATATGTGTCGCATGGCTCAACACGAGTCCAAGCACCTCCGTTTCGATGCTCGCGTAACTGAAATGCGTGCCGGGTGCATGTTCACGTTTATCGAATTGCTTGACGGCATCAATGGCGCCTCGCCCGCGCGGATCAAAAAGAGCGAGGCCCAACTTGTCCCGGTCGTCACCGGGATTGTCGTCTTCGAAGAAACGGACGCCGGAAGACATGTGCAGCAGATCCCGAATCGAAGTCTGTCCGTACGGATTTTCTGCGAGCTCCGGCACATAGACATCCGCGAGATCGTCTATCGAGCGAATCGCGCCTTCAGATATTGCAATGCCGATCAGCATGCCGACTATCGTTTTCGCCATCGATTGCGACATGAACCGGTGTGAATCTTTGCGGGCGTAGCGATAGTGCTCGTAAAGGATCGTGTCGCCGTGCGCGATCAGCAGGCCGGTCACCGGATTGCGATCGAGATAGTCATTGAGATTGCGATACTGCCCGCCGTACGGGTAGTTCAGCGTCAGTTCGCGCCCGGATGTCTTCAGTATCGACGGAGCGCCGGCCCGGGTAATTGGATCGACCAGACGAACCTTGTCGAAATGGGTGTAGTAGCCGACGAACTGCTTTTGTGTTCTCGCGTGGCCGGGCATGGGCAACGGGTAGTGATCCGCGGCGCCGTACGCGTCAGCCGCATATCCAGTGTCGGAGAACACCGGGTTCGGCTGTGCGACGGCACAAGCCAAAATCAGAACGCCACCAACGGCAATTTTTTTGACACTGCGCAGCATAGGCAAACTCCTCTTGATCGGGGGGCTGCAGCTACCTTCAGGTCACTGCTCAACGATCGGTTTGCGATGTCGTTGACGGATCATGTGTTTCGATTCATTACACCGCTTCCGCTCCGTGTCCGGTGATGCGAGCACAATGACGTTCCACGAACGCTTCTCATCGCAAAACGAACGTTTACCAGGCGCCGCGCGTGGGAGCAGCATAGGACACAAGGTGAAGTACGTTCCCGTCGACGTGGTTTGTGCAATAACGCCTCTCAATATTCCAAGGTATGGAACGATGACGGACCTGAGCGAATTCTTGGCAGAAGCCACTGCCAGTGGCTCGATTGCCCAAACTTCGCCACGCTCGATTACAGCGGTTTCTCGACGAATTCGCCGACGAAATTTGAATTGAACGGCAGGACGTGTTGCTACAAGGTTCATCGACAGAGTCAGTCGCGGACCCGGCCGGACAGAGCAAAGACAAGCCCGGCCAAAGCGCAGACAATCGTCGTTCGAGCCGCTTGTGTCATTCTCGGGTAGCCCGGCGGGCGAGCGTCGCTCGCGCACGTCGCCAACCCGTGCCTGCCGGTGAATTCAGGAAACGAACCCGATGAAAGCATCACATTCGATCAGAGCGGCCACCTCCGCGGACGCCGCGCGTATCGCGGTACTGGGCGCGCACGTATGGATCCACACCTACGCGACGACGGGCGTGTCCGACATCATCGCGCAATATGTGCTCGCGACTTTCACGCCGCAGCGCGTCCTCGCGATGTTGAACGACCCGGACATCATCGTGCTGGTTGCCGAAGCGGATGCCAGTCTGGTCGGCTACGTTGTGATGCGCTTCGGTTCGCTCCATGCGGACGTTGCCACCGAGATCGAGACGCTCTACGTCCAGCAAGCGTTCGCGGGGCGTGGAATCGGCGCGGCGTTGCTGGATCGCGCCAGGGAAATCGCGGCGGCGAGAACCGGAAGCCGGGCAATCTGGCTCCTCGTCAACGCGCAGAACCGGAACGCGATTTCCTTTTATCATCGGCAAGGCCTGAAGCAGGACGGAATCGCGTACTTCGAACTCGGCGGCACGAAGCACGAGAACAACGTGTTGATTGCGCGAGATTGACGCGCGTCCGGAATCCGTACGCTTCGATGTCGATGGATCCCTTGGCAACCTGTCCGGCTGATGCCGGTGGCGCAATCCTGGAGTTCGATGATGACCCGTTTTCTCGATCCGCAAACCGTTCACGAACCGGTTGGCGCGTATTCACATACCGTCTCGATTCCGGCGGGCACGGAAATGGTGTTCCTGTCGGGGCAAGTCGGCGTGCGGCCTGACGGCTCGATACCCGAGACGTTCGCGGAGCAGGCTGACTGGGTGTTCAAAAACATCCGGGCATGTGTCGAGGCGCACGGGCTCGCCATGGATGCGATCGTCAAGCTCACGTGCTTCGTATTGTCAGGGCAGGACATGAACGTATTCCGCGAGGTTCGGCAGCAGTATCTGGGGCATCACCGTCCCGCGTCGACTGTCGTCTACGTGCCGCAACTGGTCGGTCCGTCGTTTCTTGTCGAAGTCGAGGCCGTCGCAGTCAAGGCCGGACACGCGACAGACGAACGCTGAGTCCGCGCTGCGCCGGCGCGAGCCGAGCCGAGCCGCACCGAGCCGAGCCGCACCGAGCCGAGCCGAGCCCGCCTATCGATCGTCAGCGCCGCTCACCCCGAAATCAAGCGGCGCGGCAACGATCTCCGCGGCGTCCCCGCGCTCGTCATACGCGACCGCATAGTCGATGAACGCCTTGACCTTCGCCGGCAGCAGCGCGCGGTTCGCATACGCGAGCTTGATCTCGACGAACGCGTCGACGAGATCGGCGTCCGCGAGCAGCTGCACGAGCGTGCCCGACGCCAGCTCCCGTTCGACGAGCGCTTTCGGCACGACGCCGATCCCGAAATGGCGCAGCACCATCTCGCGGTTGAAGACGGGGCTGTTCGACGACACGTCGCAGCGGTACGGCACGGTCAGCGTGTCGCCGTCGCTGCGGAACGCGAGCGCCGCGCGCCGCAGCGACGGCGACAGCGGCACGAACAGATGGTCGGCCAGCTCGGCCGGGGTGTCTGGGCGGCCGTGCGTGCGCAGGTAGTCGGGCGTCGCGACGATCACGACGGGGATCCGTTCGAGCAGCCGCACGACGGTCGATTCGGTGGTCAGCATGTACGGCACGACGATGCCGATGTCGTAGCCTTCGCCGACGAGATCGACCGGGCGCTCGGTCAGCGTGACGTCGAGGCGGACTTTCGGATACGCGGCCTTGAACCCCGCGATCAGCGGCACGAGCCGGTTCAGCGCGACGGTCGTATGCGCGACGAGCCGCAGCAGGCCGTCCGGCTCGCGCGTGTGCGTGATGGCCTCCGCTTCGAGCGAGTCGAGTTCGTCGAGCAACGCCGCGCAGCGTTCGTAGATCCGCTCGGCTGTTTCGGTGAGCGTGACCTGCCGCGTCGTCCGATGCAGCAGGCGGCTGCCGAAACGCGCTTCGAGGTCGGCAATTGCACGCGACACGACCGGGCGTGCGAGACCGTGGATGTCGGCGGCGCGGGTGAAGCTGCGCTGCTCCACCACCGACCGGAAAATCCGCAGCTTGTCGATGTAGTCCATGTGCGTGTCCTCGGGTTCGAACGCGGAGCGGTGAGGCAGGGGAGCGGGGTGGCCGTCGGCGGCGCGCGATGCTCCGGCCCCGGATGCATGCAGCGATACGCCCGGCCGCTGCCAGCCGATACGGCGGAGTATACGTTGACTTTATGCATATGCACATATAAATTGCAGTTCATGGACGATATTCAGATTGGTGGTGCGTGCAATTGCTTCGCGCTGCGTCAGGCGACGCGATTCGTCACGCAAATCTACGAACGCCACTTGAGCCCGCTCGGCGTAACGCCGGCGCAGTTCTCGATCATGGTGACCCTGTCGCGCCGGCCGGACGTGCTGATGAGCGAGCTCGCCGATGCGCTGGTGATGGACCGCACGACGCTGCTGCGCGCGCTCAAGCCGCTGCAGCGCGACGGGCTCGTCGCGACGGGCATATCCGAGCGTGATACGCGCGCGCATGCGCTGAACCTGACGAAGCAGGGCGTGCGCACGTTCGGTCGAGCGAAGCACGCATGGCAGGCTGCGCAGGACGAGTTCGAGACGCAGTTCGGCGAGGGCCGCGCGAAGGCGCTGCGCGACGAGTTGTTCAGTTTGACGGGGAAGCGCTAGAAGGGCGGGTCGTGCACGTTGTTTCGTGGTCGTGTTTGCGATCCTGACGAGTCTTGAAAGTCCGGCCTGTAGCCCCCGCGACATGCTGCACAAGCCTTTTGTAATACAATTGACGGCGCCCCTCCCGCCGTCCCGCACAGTCCCGTTGAGGCGGCCAACAAATCCAACAACGCCTCCGCTGGACCGGTCGAATGAGCAACGACACGTCAACCGTAACGACCTGCCCGATCCGCAAGCGTCTGGCCTTCCGCCGCAAATACTGGCAGCTCCCGGATACCGGCCTGAACACCTGGCTGGAAATTCAGCGCGATCCTTTGAAGTGGCTGGCCGACACGCATCGGGCCTCGCCCGATTTCGCGAGCCTGCGGATGGGGCCGAAGCGGCTCTGGTGCATATTTCATCCGGAGGCGATCCATGATCTGATGGTCTCCCATCGGGCCGACCTGCAACGTTGGGAACCCAGCCTGTGCATCATGCGCCAGTGGAACGGCACCAGCTTCATGATGAAGGAAGGCGAAGCGGCACGTCGTCAGCGCAAGACGGTGCGTCCGCATATTCAGTCGCCTGCCGTACCGGAGATTCAGCGCATCGCCCGACACTGGTCGGCGCATATCGTGCCGGGCCAGGTGATCGATCTGGATCTGGAAATGGCTGCCTACAGCGTCACGCTGGCCGGCCATGCATTGTTCGATATCGATCTTGCTCCGAACGCGGTATCCATCGCGAAAGCCGTGCGTATCCTGTCGCGCGTCGCACTGCTCGAAGTCAGCACGGGGCTGCCGCTCGGTCACTGGTTTCCCAGCAAGCTTTGCCCGCGCAAGCGTTGGGCTCTGCGCGTGATGCGTTCGCAGATCGAGCAGGTCGCAAAGGAATCGCAACACCCGTTGGTCATGCATCGCGACGATCTCGCCACGCTGCTGATGGCGTCGCACCAGGCCACCGGCGCGACGCTGGCTTGGGCGCAATTGCTGCTGGCCCAGCATCCCGATGTGCTGGCCGCGCTCCGCAAGGAACTCGCGACGATCGACTGGTCCGACGTGAAGCAATTGCAGGATCTGCGTCGGGCTCCGTTGCTGCGCGCGGTGATTCAGGAAACGCTGCGCCTGTATCCGCCGGCTTATGCGCTGGTGCCGCGCCGGCTGTCGCGCTCGATGACCGTGTCGGGAACACCGCTCGCGCGCGGCGATATCGTGATGATTTCCAGCTGGATCACGCATCGCGACGCGCGTTGGTTTCCCGAGCCCGATGCGTTCCGGCCCGAGCGATTCATGGAAACTCCGACCTGGCCGCAGGGGGCATATTTTCCATTTGGCGTCGGTGATCGCGCTTGTCCCGGTACCGGAATGGCGATGATGGACCTGGCCGTATCGCTGGCTTACTGGATCGAGCACTGGGACATCACGATCGTGGGGCCGGTGACGCCGCAAGGCTGGTTCTCCCTTCGCCCCCAGAATGCCCGGGTGCGCGTTGAACCGCGCACGGGTGTCAATCGCGAGCGGGATGAGACTCCGCCTCACTAGCTGTTCGGCCTGATCCCGTGACCGCGGCGGCCGCCTCCCGATACGCACTCGGCGTCTGCCCGGCCCAGCGCCGGAACGCACGCGTGAAGTTCGCCGGATCGGTGAATTGCAGCCGCTCGGCGATCGTCTTCAGATCGAGATCCGACGCCGCGAGTAACTGCGTTGCGTCCCGGAACCGGGCTTCGTCGAGCAACTGCCGATAGCTCGAACCGGCTTCCTCCAGACGGCGCCGCAGCGTGCGCGTCGACACGAGCAGCGCATCTGCGAGCGTTTCCGGCCCCGGATACGCGCCCGCCGTGCGCGCCAGCTCCGCGCGCACGCGCTCGACGAGATCCCCTTCGTCCTGACGCACCTGCGCGTATTCGCGCTCGACCTGCACGAGCGCTTGCCGGTGCGCGACTTCGTCGGCGAGCGGCAGCGGCCAGTCGAGCACGTCGTGCGCGATCCATAGCGCATTGGCGGCGCAACCGAATTCCACCGTCGGCAACTGGTCGCGATAACGCGCGAAATAGGCCGGCTCCGGCCACGCGAACCGCAGCGAGATGGCCGGCGATGCGCGCCCGGACCACTGCGAGATGTTCTGCGCGAGCCCCGTCAGCACGAATTCGAACATCACGTGATGCTGCAGCACCGGGCTCGCCTGCACGCCGTGCAGTTCGATCGTCGCGCCGCGTGCGTCCTCGTCATAGGTCAGACGGTACTGGCGGTTGCGCATCCGGAAGTAGCGGTGCGTGACCTGCAACGCTTCGCGGATGTCCCGCGCGGTCAGCGTCGCATAGCCGAGAAAGCCGTGCACGGTCGGCTTCAGTTGCAGCCCGAACGCAAGCCCGATGCCCGGATCGCCGCCCACCTCGATCGCGTTGAGCACGAGCCGCCCCCACTGCGACGGCGCGATGCGCGCATCGGGTTCGGCCAGCACCGCGTCGCGCAGGCCGGTGCCCGCCCGCCCCGCGGCGAGGTCGACGCCGCGCGCGGCCAGCGCCTGCAGCAGCAGGCGCGTATAGGCGACCGGAATCGTCGGCCGGCGCAGCCCGAGGCGGTCCTTGGCGAGAGGGGAGGTCATGTCGTATTGGCCGAAAATGACAAGCATTATGGCTGTTTGCCCCCTCACGTTCAAGGCGGCGCGCGGCCTACGATGACACGTATCGCTTACCGGCAGGACCATCATGACGACAACTTTCCCCCACCTGCTCGCGCCGCTCGATCTGGGCTTCACGACGCTGAAGAACCGCGTGCTGATGGGCTCGATGCACACGGGCCTCGAGGACAGCCGCAAGACGCTGCCGCGGCTCGCCGACTATTTCGCCGAACGCGCGCGCGGCGGCGTCGGCCTGATGGTCACCGGCGGCTTCGCGCCGAACGTGGCCGGCTGGACCAAGCCGTTCGGCGGCACACTGATGACGTCGGCCGGCGCGCGGCGGCACCGCGTGATCACCGACGCCGTGCACGCGGAGGACGGCAAGATCGCGTTGCAGATCCTGCATACGGGCCGCTACGGTTACCACCCGTTCGCGGTCGCACCGTCGAAGATCAAGTCGCCGATCTCGCCGTTCACGCCACACGAGCTGAGCGCGCGCGGCGTCGAGCGGCAGATTCGCGCGTTCGTGCGCTGCGCGCAGCTCGCGCGCGAGGCGGGCTATGACGGCGTCGAGATCATGGGCTCCGAGGGCTATCTGATCAACCAGTTCATCTCGCTGCATACCAACAAGCGCACCGACCAATGGGGCGGCTCGTATGAAAACCGCATCCGCCTGCCGATCGAGATCATCGAGCGCACGCGCGAGGCGGTCGGCTGCGATTTCATCCTGATCTACCGGCTGTCGATGCTCGACCTGATCCCGGACGGCAGCGACTGGAACGAAACCGTGCAGCTCGCGAAGGCCGTCGAGCGCGCGGGCGCGACGATCATCAACACGGGGATCGGCTGGCACGAGGCGCGCGTACCGACGATCGCGACGTCGGTGCCGCGCGGCGCGTTCGCGTGGGTGACGAAGAAGATGAAGGGCGAGGTCGGCATTCCGCTCGTGACGACCAACCGGATCAACCGGCCTGAAGTCGCCGAGCAGATTCTCGCGGACGGCTGCGCGGACATGGTGTCGATGGCGCGTCCGCTGCTCGCCGATGCCGAATTCGTGATCAAGGCCGCGCAGGGCCGCGCGGACGAGATCAATACCTGCATCGGCTGCAACCAGGCGTGCCTGGATCACGCGTTCAAGAACCGGATCGCGTCGTGCCTGCTGAACCCGCGCGCGTGCCACGAGACGGAGCTGAAGTACGCGCCGGCGCAGCAACCGAAGCGCATCGCGGTGGTCGGTGCGGGGCCAGCCGGGCTCGCGTGCTCGACCGTGCTCGCGCAGCGCGGCCATCACGTCGACCTGTTCGACGGGGCATCCGAGATCGGCGGCCAGTTCAACATGGCGAAGCAGATTCCCGGCAAGGAGGAATTCCACGAAGCGCTGCGCTATTTCGGCCGCCAGGTCGAACTGACCGGCGTGAAGCTCCACCTGAACCGGCGCGTCGACGCGAGCGACCTGATCGCGGGCGGCTACGACGAGATCGTGCTCGCGACCGGCGTGTCGCCGCGCGACCCGAAGATTCCCGGTCAGGACGGGCCGAATGTGCTCAGCTATATCGACGTGCTCGCGGGCAAGCGGCCGGTTGGCAAGCGGGTCGCGGTGGTCGGCGCAGGCGGGATCGGCTTCGACGTCGCGGAATTCCTCGTGCAGGACGGTGTGTCGCCGGCGCTCGATCTCGACGAATGGAAGGCGGAATGGGGCGTGACCGATCCGGCCGCGACGCGCGGCGGCGTGACGCGCGCGCAGGCGACGCCGCCGGCGCGCGAGGTGACGCTGCTGCAGCGCAAGGCCGCGCCGCTCGGCAAGGGGCTCGGCAAGACGACCGGCTGGATTCACCGCGCGACGCTGAAGATGAAGCAGGTGAAGATGATCGGCGGCGCGAACTACGAACGGATCGATGCGCGCGGGCTGTACGTATCGTACGGAGAGAAGCGCACCGACCCGGAGCTGATCGAGGTCGACACGATCGTGCTGTGCGCGGGCCAGGAACCGCAGCGCGCATTGGTCGAGCCGCTGCAGGCGGCGGGGCGGCCCGTGCACCTGATCGGCGGCGCGGAGCTGGCCTCCGAACTCGATGCGAAGCGCGCGATCGACCAGGGTGCGCGGCTGGCGGCGCGGCTGTAATGCGTGCGCCGCTCGCATTGGCATCGCCGCGTCGCGCGGCAGTCGCCTACGCGCGACGCAGCGATGCCATCGCGACCGGCGCTGATCATCCAGTTTCGCTCAGGCGGCTTCGGCTTGCTCCGCCGCTTCCGCGTCGAGCATCGCCTTCACGATCAGATAGACGGCCGGCAGGTCGTCGTCGTCGCGGCGCCAGTCGACCGCCTCTTCGACGTCCGCAGCCAGCAGACGGCTGTCGCGTAGCCGGATGAACGCGTCGATCACCGTCGGATCGTTCCGGTTAAGAAATCCCGTATTGGAGAACGCCAGTTCCTCGACGTCGAGCAGCGCTTGCCAGCTCATCGTGCGCACTGCGGCCGGGTGCGTGCGTCGGCGCAGGCCGAGCGCCCGCTGGGCGGGGGCGCCGACGACGCGCTGCAAGTCGACGACCGCCCGCTGCGCGGCGCGCTCGAAGTGGACGGGATTGAAGCCGGGTTGCTCGGGATCGAAAGCGGATGACTGGAACATGGTCGCCTCACAAGGTCCGTCCGTCGAAGGTGACGGAAATCGGGTCATATGGTCAAAAGCACTGTAAATATATACAGTGATTCGGATGGTTTCAAGTCCCGGATGAAGAGAATGTTTGGGTGAGCGGCTGGTTCACACCGATGCGGCGATGGTTTCCCGCAGCCACCGGTGGGCCGGATCGCGGTGCGAGCGCTCGTGCCAAAGCATCGACATCTCGTAGCCGGGCACCTCGACGGGCGCGTCGACGATCCGCAGCGCGGGCGCGTCACGCACGAGGCGCTCGGGCAGCATCGCGACGAGGTCGGTGTTCGCGATGGCCGACATCACGAACAGGAAATGCGGCACCGACAGCACGACGCGGCGCGCGGCGCCGCATTTCGCGAGCGCTTCATCGGTCGCGCCGGCAAAACCGCCGCCGTCGGGCGACACGATCACGTGCTCGAGCGCGCCGAATTGCGCGAGGGTAGGCCGGCGCCTGAGCTTTGGATGCCCGGCGCGGCCGACGAGCACATAGCGTTCGACGAACAGCGGCAGACGCCGCATGCCCGCCGGCGAACCTTCGGTCGTGTGAAACGCGAGGTCGATCTCGCTGTGTTCCGCCTGTTTCTCGATGCGAGGCGGCGCGAGTTCGACGACCGCGAGCCGCGTGCCGGGCGCAGCGGACCGCAGTGTGCGCAGCGCCGGCAGCACGATCGTCGATTCGCCGTAGTCGGTGGCAGCGACGCTCCAGGTGTTCGTCGCGATCGCGGGATCGAACGGCGTCGCAGGCAGCACCGCGCGCTCGACCGCTTCGAGCGCTTCCCGCAGCGGCTCGCGCAGCGCTTCGGCGCGCGCGGTCGGCCGCATCCCGCGCGGGCCGGGCAGCAGCAGCGGATCCCCGAACACGTCGCGCAGCTTCTGCAACTGCACGCTGACAGACGGCTGCGACACGTTCAGTTTCTCGGCGGCGCGCGTGACGTTGTGCTCGGACAGCAGTACGTCGAGCGTGACGAGCAGGTTCAGGTCCAGACGTCGGAGATTAGTCATGGCTATAGCTGGAATATCAGAGATTCATTTCCAATATACCTGTCGATTCGGCATCCTGCTGACATTCAAGCAACGGAGTGCCCGATCATGAATGTTCTTGTCGTCTACGCCCATCCCGAGCCGCGCTCGCTGAACGGCGCGCTGCGGGATTTCGCCGTGCAACGTCTCGAAGCAGCCGGCCATTCGGTGCAGGTGTCGGACCTGTACGCGATGAACTGGAAAGCGACGCTCGACGCGGACGACGTGACGGATCGTCACGAGGAAGCGCGTTTCGATCCGTCGCTCGACTCGAAGCGCGCGTTCGAGCAAGGTACGCAACGCGACGACATCGCGCGCGAACAGGCGAAGCTGAAGTGGGCCGATGCGGTGATCCTGCAGTTTCCGATGTGGTGGTTCTCGATGCCGGCGATCATGAAGGGCTGGGTCGAGCGCGTGTATGCGTACGGCTTTGCGTACGGGGTCGGCGAGCACTCGGACGCGCACTGGGGCAACCGGTATGGCGAAGGGTCGCTCGCGGGCAAGCGCGCGATGGTGCTCGTCACGACGGGCGGCTGGGAATCGCACTACAGCCCGCGCGGCATCAACGGCGCGATCGACGACGTGCTGTTCCCGATCCAGCACGGGATTCTGTTTTACCCGGGCTTCGACGTGCTGCCGCCGTTCGTGATCTACCGGTCCGGAAAAATGGATGATGCGCGGTTCGCGCAGACGCGCGATGCGCTCGGCGAGCGCCTGGACAGTCTGTGGGAGACGCCGCCGATTCCGTTCCGGCGGCAGAATTTCGGCGATTACGAGATTCCGGCGCTGACGTTGAAGGCGGAGATCGTGCCGGAGAAGGTGGGGTTCGCGGCGCATGTGGAGACAGCGGGGCGCTGAAACCCGCGTCGCGAACGCTCGCGGCCGTCCGACGACTGCCGCGTTGCACCGCTCGCTTACCGATCGTCTTCCCGAATCGACGAAGGATGCCGGCACAGCGCCCGCACCTCGACATCCATATACGGAAACAGCGGCAACTGGCTCAACAGGTCATGCAGCTGCTGCACACTCTCGACGTCGAAGATGCTGACGTTCGCATACCGCCCTGCGATCCGCCACAGATGCCGCCAGACCCCTTCGTGCATCAGCCGCTGGCACATCGCCTTCTCTTCGGCCTTCAGCGTCGCCGCCTTGACCGGATCCATGTCGGCCGGCAGATGGACGGTCATTTCCACATGAAACAGCATCACACGCTCCTTGCGTTATGTTTTTCTGCGAAGTCCGTCACGCCTGTGCGCGCACGCGTTCGACTTCGCTCTCAGGCACGTTCGCGCGATCCTTGAGCAGCGTGAAGTCGAAGTCGATCAGCGCAAACTGTCCGTCGACGCCATACGGCTGGCCTTGCGCGCCTTCGGCCTGCTTGATCTTCGGAATCAGCCCTTCGCGCGTCGCGAATGCGAAGTCGTCCCAGATGTGCGGATCGCCTTCGATGTTGATCTGCGTCGTCAGCTTACGATAACCGTCCGCGGAAACGAAGAAGTGGATGTGCGCGGGACGATGGCCGTGACGGCCGAGCTGGTCGAGCAGCTGCTCGGTCTTGCTGCCCGGCGGCACGCTGTAGCCGACCGGCAGCACGCTGCGGAAGCTGTAGCGGCCTTCGGCATCGGTGCGGATCGAGCGGCGCAGGTTGAACGCGGGCTGCGATTGATCGAAGTACGAATAGTTGCCGAGATGGTTCGCGTGCCACACTTCGACGAGCGCGTTCGCGAGCGGCGCGCCGTCGTCGCCGAGCACCTGGCCGCGCATCACGAGCGTCTGGCCCGGATCGGTGCCGTCGTCGAGCCGCGCGAAGCCGACCGATTCCGGCGCACCGGCCACATACAGCGGGCCTTCGATCGTGCGCGGCGTGCCGCCGTGGAAGCCGGCTTTCGCTTCGGCTTCGTCCATCCGCACGTCGAGGAAGCGCTCGAAGCCGAGGCCCGCGGCGATCAGGCCGAACTCCCTGCCGGCTTCGTTCAGGTAGTTGAGCGCAGTCCAGAACTCGCTCGGCTGCACGTCGAAATCCTCGATCGTGTAGCACAGGTCCTTCACGATCCGGTTGACGATCGCGCGCACGCGCGGGTTGCCGGGCTTCTCAGCCGCATCGTCGAAGGTCTTCAGCAGCGCGTCGATGGCGTCCTTGTTCATGCGTGTCTCCAATATCGGGTGTCGTGTGGGGAATCAGCGGGCGTCGCGTCGCATCCGCTCGATGCGGGCCCAGTCGAAGGTGATGCCGAGGCCGGGCGCAGCCGGCAGGTGCAGCTTGAAATCCTGGTAACGCAGCGGCTCGACGAGGATTTCCTCGGTGAGCAGCAGCGGGCCGAACAGCTCGGTGCCCCATTGCAGCGAACCGAACGTGCTGAACAGTTGCGCGGACGCCATCGTGCCGGCCGCGCCTTCGAGCATCGTGCCGCCGTACAGGCCGATGCCGGCCGCCGCCGCGATCGCCGCGACGCTCGCCGCGCCCTGCAGGCCGCCCGACTGCGCGATTTTCACCGCGAACACATCGGCCGCGCGGTCCTGCGCGAGCGCGAATGCGTCGACGGCGCCGTGCAGCGCCTCGTCGGCCATGATCGGAATCTGCGCGAGCTGCGTGAGGCGCTTCAGGCCCGCGCGGTTGGTCGCGGCGATCGGCTGTTCGACGAGGCTCACGCCGGCCTCCGCGAGACGCGGGCCGGCCCAGATCGCGTCGGCTTCGGTCCACGCCTGGTTCACGTCGATCCGCACGTCGCCGTGCTCGCCGAGCGCGCGCTTGATCGCGATCACGTGCGCGACGTCGTCGGCCACCGCGTTCGAGCCGATCTTCAGCTTGAACGCGCGATGGCGGCGCGCGTCGAGCATCGCCTCGGCTTCCGCGATGTCGCGCTGCGTGTCGCCGCTCGCGAGCGTCCATGCGACGTCCACCGCGTCGGTCGTGCGGCCGCCGAACAGCTCGGACAGCGGTACGCCGAGGCGGCGCGCCTGCGCGTCGAACAGCGCGGTTTCGAGCGCGCACTTCGCGAAGCGGTTGCCCTGGAACAGCTTGCGCACGCGCGCCATCGCGGCGCCCGGGCGGGTCGCGTCCATGCCCTGCAACAGCGGCGCGAAATAGGTGTCGATGTTGACCTTGATGCTTTCCGGACTTTCCTCGCCGTACGCGAGGCCACCGATCGTCGTGCCCTCGCCGACGCCTTCGATACCGTCCGAGCATCGAATGCGGACCAGCACGAGGGTCTGGCAATTCATCGTGGCGACCGACAGCTTGTGCGGGCGGATCGTCGGCACATCGACGAGCAGCGTCTCGACGCGGTCGATGGTGGCGGCAGTTGCTATCATGCGATTCCTCCTGTTGGTGCACATGGTAGGAAGATCCGCCCGGCGGCGTCCAACACTCTTTCCGACTACTTCCATACTTTCGAGGTATGCAATGGAATTGCGTCAGCTCCGGTATTTCATTGCCGTCGCCGAGGAAATGAACATTACGCGGGCCGCGGAGCGCCTGCACATGACGCAGCCGCCGCTGAGCCGCCAGTTGCAGGCGATCGAGGACGAAATCGGCCTGCCGCTGTTCGAGCGCGGCGCGCGGCCGCTGAAGCTGACCGAGGCGGGGCGGGTGTTCTATGCGCAGGCGAAGCGGCTCGTCGACCAGGCCGACGAGCTCGGCCCGCTGACGCGGCGGCTCGCGCAGATGTCGGAGCGGATCGTGATCGGCTTCGTGCCGTCGACGCTGTATGGCGCGCTGCCGGACGTGATCCGTGCATTCCGCGAGGCGCAGCCGGGCGTCGAGCTGTCGCTGATCGAAATGTTCACGCTCGAGCAGCTCGGCGCGCTGAAAGGCGGGCGGATCGATGTCGGCTTCGGTCGGCTGCGGTTCGATGACGACCAGCTCGTGCGCGAGGCGCTGATCGAGGAAAAGCTGATCGCGGCGCTGCCGGTCGGGCATCCGCTCGCCGATCCGGACCGGCCGCTCACGCTGGCCGACGTCGCGGGCGAGACGCTGATCGTCTATCCGAGCACGCCGCGGCCGAGTTTTGCGGACCAGCAGTTGTCCGCGTTGCGCGACGGCGGCCTCGCGCCGGCCGCCGTGCACGAGGTGCGCGAGCTGCAGACGGCGCTCGGGCTGGTGGCCGCGGAGGTCGGCGTGTCGCTGGTGCCGGAAAGCGTCGAAGGTGTGCGGGTGAAGGGTGTCGTCTACCGACGGTTGCCGGAACCGGTCGCGACGTCGCCGATCATCATGAGCCGCCGCGTGCATGACGAAAGCCCCGCGACGGCGGCGTTCTGCGCGATCGCCCGCGCGATGATCGCGCCGGCGGGCTGACGCTGGCTTTGGCGCTAGAGATTGCAACTAACGGTCGAGCCCGAGCCCCCACGCTGACGTGGCGCTGCCGCGTCAGCGCTTCCCTTCAAGCGTCTCCGACGGCAATTCCCCGAACGTCTCCCGATACGCGATAGCAAAGCGTCCGAGGTGCATGAAGCCGCAATCGAGTGCGATGTCCGCAATCCGCCGCTCGGTGTCCGCAGCGCGCAGCAGTTCGCGCGCGTGCTCGAGCCGCGTGTGGCGCAGGTATTGCATCGGGCTCATCGCGCGAAACTGCATGAACGCGTCGCGCAGCGTGCGCTCCGGCACGCCGGCCGCGCGGACGATATCGGCGAGCTGCAGCGGCTGCGCGTAGTGGGCGGCGACGAATTCCTGCGCGCGCCGCACGAAGCCCGGCGCGGGGTCGTGGCGCGACGCGGGCACGGCCGATGGCGGATGCCCTTCGATCAGCAGGTCGATCAGCAGGTGTTCGAGTTGCGATGCGACGCGCGGATTCGCGTTCGCGCGTTCGAGCAGGTCCGGCGAGCCCGCGACCAGCATCAGCTGCTGGCGCCATGCGGCGAGCGCCGCGTCGCTCACGCGCAGCACGGGGTCGAGCGTCGCGCGCGGATCGCCGGTCAGTGCGCCGACGGTGGCCGCGTCGATGCGCAGCACGAACTGCTCGCAGTCGGCGGACAGCTGCGCGTCGAAGCGCTCGCCAGGTGCGCACAGGATGCCGGTCTGCGCGTCGACGCCGATCTGCCGGCCCATCGCCCGCACGTTGGCTTGCCCCGACAGGCAGAACATCAGCAGGTAATAGCCGTCGACCGCATCGACCTGCACGCGCATCGCGTCGCCGAACGCGATCGTGCCGATCCCGAGCCCGCCGATCCGCACGAAATCCATATGCGACGCGCCGTGCACGCGGCCGCTCGGCTGCAGCGCGTGCGGCTGCATCACGCGCGAGATCCGCTCGCGCGTCTCGTCGAGATCGCGGGATTCGAACAGCCGGTGCGCACGCAGCGCGAACGGCTCGAACGACGTTGGGGACATGGGCATCAGCCTGTTCTTGGACGCGCGCTTCGGTCTCGCGAATGGGGCGGGATCGCGCGCCGGCGTCATGTGTGCCGCCATCCTAGCGCAGAAACCTGCCGGAAGTGGATACTGCGCTGCCGCAATTGCAGATTCCGGATAGACGGCGAATTTTAGCTTTTCAAAAATCGGCTCCATCAGAACTACCCAACCGGATCGACAAGGAGTCCGACATGGAGCAGACCGAATCGCCAGTCCTGTTTGCGGCGCGCGACGACGCGTCCGACGTGACGTTTCCGCACGAAGACGGCTCGCGCGTGCCGTACAAGGTGTTCAGCTCGCGCGCCGTCTACGACCGCGAGCAGGAACGCATCTTCCGCGGCCCGACATGGAACTTCGTCGCGCTGGAAGCGGAGATCCCGAACCCCGGCGACTTCAAGAGCACGTTCGTCGGCGACACGCCCGTCGTCGTCACGCGCGCCGAGGACGGCGCACTCGCCGCGTGGGTGAACCGCTGCGCGCACCGCGGCGCGCAGGTGTGCCGCAAGGCGCGCGGCAATGCCACGTCGCACACGTGCGTCTATCACCAGTGGAGCTTCGACAACACGGGCAACCTGCTCGGCGTGCCGTTCCGGCGCGGCCAGAAGGGGATGACCGGGATGCCGGCCGATTTCGATCCGAAGCAGCACGGGCTGCGCAAGCTGCGCGTCGACAGCTATCGCGGCCTCGTGTTCGCGACCTTCAGCGACGACGTCGCGCCGCTGCCCGACTATCTCGGCGAGCAGATGCGCCCGTGGATCGACCGGATCTTCCACAAGCCGATCGAGTATCTCGGCTGCACGCGCCAGTACTCGAAGTCGAACTGGAAGCTGTACATGGAGAACGTGAAGGATCCGTATCACGCGAGCATGCTGCATCTGTTCCATACGACCTTCAACATCTTCCGCGTCGGCATGAAGGCGCGTTCGATTCCGGATGCGAACCACGGGCTGCACAGCATCATTACCGTGACGAAGACCGGCGACGACACGTCGGCGGCCTACAAGCAGCAGAACATCCGCTCGTTCGATGAAGGCTTTCATCTGGAGGACGAATCGATACTCGATCTCGTGTCCGAATACGACGAGGACTGCACGAACCACATCCAGCCGATCTTCCCGCAGCTCGTGATCCAGCAGATCCACAACACGCTGGTCGCGCGGCAGATCCTGCCGAAGGGGCCCGACAACTTCGAGCTGATCTTCCATTTCTTCGGCTACACGGACGACACGCCCGAGCTGCGCGAGCTGCGCATCAAGCAGGCGAACCTCGTCGGGCCGGCTGGCTATATCTCGATGGAAGACACCGAGGCGACCGAACTCGTGCAGCGCGGCACGGTGCGCGACGGCGACGCGACGTCGGTGATCGAGATGTCGCGCGGCAATCCGGACCAGCAGGACACGGTGATCACCGAAAGCCTGATCCGCAAGTTCTGGGTCGGCTACCAGAAGCTGATGGGCTATTGATGCGGGAGCGCGCAATGATGGAAAACCTGACGGAAGACATGAAGACGTGGTTCGAGATCTACATGCTGCAGAACCGCTACATCGGCCATCTCGACAACAACCGGCTCGAGCAGTGGCCGGAAATGTTCACCGAAGACTGCCGGTACGAGATCGTGCCGAAGGAAAACGCCGACCTCGGGCTGCCGGTCGGGATCGTGTACTGCACGAACCAGCGGATGCTGCGCGACCGCGTCGTGTCGCTGCGGCACGCGAACATTTACGAAGAGCACACGTACCGGCACATGACGTCGGGGCTGACGATCGTCGCGGCGCGTGACGGCGAGATCGACACCGAAAGCAATTACGTGGTTGTGCAGACGCGCAGCAACGGCGAATCGAACGTCTACCAGGCCGGCAAGTACTACGACACGGTCGTGCGCACGCCCGACGGCCTGCGCTACAAGGCCAAGCGCGTGATCTACGACACGTCGCGCGTGCAGACGCTGCTGGCCACCCCGATCTGAGTGTGAGGAAGACATGACTGAAGCAACACTGACCGAGTGGCATTCGCTCGGCGCCTTCGACGAATTCTCCGAAGACGAACCGGCGGCGCGCGTCGCCGGACAGAAACCGATCGCGGTGTTCCGGATCGGCGACGAACTGTTCGCGATGCACGACCTCTGCACGCACGGCCACGCGCGGCTGTCGGAAGGCTATGTCGAGGACGGCTGCGTCGAATGCCCGCTGCATCAGGGGCTGATCGACATCCGTACCGGCGCGCCGAAATGCGCGCCGATCACGGAACCGGTGCGAACCTATCCGATCCGCATCGTCGACGGGCAGGTGGAAGTCAATGTCGACTGATCCGATCGTGATCGTCGGCGCCGGGCACGCCGCGCGGCGTGCCGCCGAGGCGCTGCGCGCGCGCGACGCCGACGCGCGCATCGTGATGATCGGCGCGGAGCGCGAACTGCCTTACGACCGGCCCGCGTTGTCGAAGGACGCGCTGCTGAGCGACGGCGGCGAAGCGCGTGCGTTTATACGCGATGCCGCGTGGTACGACGCGCAACGGATCGAGTTGCGGCTCGGTACGCGGGTCGATGCGATCGAGCGGGATGCGCAACGCGTGCGGCTCGACGACGGTGCCGCGCTGCCATACCGGCGGCTCATGCTCGCGACCGGCTCGCGGGTCCGCACGTTCGGCGGGCCGGTGGGCGCGGACGTGCCGCTGCATTACGTGCGCACGGTCGCCGATGCACGCGCGCTGCGTACGGCGCTCGCGCCCGGGCGTCACGTCGCGGTGCTTGGCGGCGGGTTCATTGGTCTCGAGGTGGCGGCGGCCGCGCGTCAGCTTGGCTGCGCGGTGACGGTGATCGATCCGGCCGCGCGCCTGCTGCAGCGCGCGTTGCCGGACGTGGTCGGCACCTACGCGCAGAACCTGCACGACGGGCGCGGCGTCGCGTTCCGGCTGTCGACGCTGCCACGCGCGATCCGGCGCAGTGCGTCCGGCGGCGCGGTGGTCGAGACGGACCGCGGTGACGTGGCGGCCGACGTGGTGGTGGTCGGCATCGGCGTCGTGCCGAACGTCGAGCTTGCGGCCGCGGCAGGGCTCGACGTCGACAACGGCGTGCGCGTCGATGCGGGCTGCCGCACGGCCGATCCGGCGATCTACGCGGCGGGCGAGGTGACGATGCACTTCAATCCGCTGCTCGGGCGGCATGTGCGGATCGAATCGTGGCAGGTCGCGGAGAACCAGCCGGCCGTCGCCGCGGCGAACGTGCTCGGCGCGGACGAGACTTATGCGGAAATGCCGTGGCTCTGGTCCGATCAGTACGACTGCAACCTGCAGATGCTCGGGCTGTTCGGCAGCGAGCGGACGACGGTCGTGCGCGGCGATCCGTCGAGCGGGCCGTTCACGGTGTTCGGGCTCGGCGACGACGGCAAGCTCGTCGCGGCCGCCGCGGTGAGCGCGGGGCGCGACATTGGCGCGTGTCGGCGGATGATCGCAGCGGGTGTCGTGCCCGATCCGGAGCGGCTGGCCGATCCGGCGGTGAATCTGAAGACGTTTCTGTGACGGCGGCGGCGCGCGGCCTGTATCGGCGGCGCGGATGAGGGCATGCGGCAGCGGCGGCTAAGCGGCCAGGCGGCGCGCGCACTTGCCGCACGGGTGCATGCCGTGACGCGGGGCGCCGCATCGTGTGCGTATCGCGGTCGCCAGCACGTTTGTCGGCCGCCGCGAAATCGGGGATAGTAGCGCCATCGCCGACTCGCCCGCCGCCTGCGCCGGCCGCCCATGACGCCAGACAAAGCCCTCGAACTGAACCGCAGCAAGCGCCGCGCGCTGTCGCTGCTGCTCGTCGCCGTCGCGGTATTCGTGACGACAATCTTCCTGCCGCGCGGCATCTGGATCGACGGAATCAAGGCGGTGGCCGAGGCCGCGATGGTCGGCGCGCTTGCCGACTGGTTTGCGGTCGTCGCGCTGTTCCGCCGCGTGCCGATTCCGTTCGTGTCGCGTCACACCGAAATCATTCCGCAGAACAAGGACAAGATCGCCGACAACCTCGCGATCTTCGTCCGCGAAAAATTCCTCGGCCCGGACGCGCTTGCCGCGCAGATTCGCCAGCACGATCCCGCGCAGAAGCTCGGCGCGTGGCTCGGCGAGCCCGCGAACACCGACGCGCTCGGCAGCTATGCGACGAAGCTGATGAGCTTCGCGCTCGACATGACCGACGATGCGCGAATCCAGTCGTTCGTGCACGACGCGTTTCGCGCGCTGGTCAATCGGATCGACCTGTCGCAATCGGCCGGCGCGATCCTCGACACGCTGACGAAGGACGGCCGCCACCAGGCGCTGCTCGACGACGCGATCGGGCAGGTGACGAACCTGCTCGACCAGCCGGAAAACCGCGCGGTGATCGCCGCGTACATCGTCGACTGGCTGAAGAGCCAGTACCCGACCGTCGAGAAGATCCTGCCGACGAACTGGCTCGGCGAGAACGGCGCCGAGCTGATCGCGAACGCGGTGAACCGTGTGCTCGAACAGGTCGCCGCGGATCCGGAGCACGAGCTGCGGCAGCGCTTCGATGCGACAGTCGTCAAGCTGGTCGAGCGCCTGAAGCACGATCCCGTGTTCATCGAGAAGGGCGAGGAGATCAAGCGCTACATCCGCGATGGTGACGCGTTCAACCTCTACCTGAAGGATCTGTGGGACCAGCTGCGCGCATGGCTGAAGGCCGATCTTGCACGCGCCGATTCGATGCTGCACCGGCAGGCCGCGACGCTCGGCGGCTGGCTCGGCGCGCGGCTCGCGGAAAGCCCCGCGCTGCGCGCGTCGCTGAACGAGCACGTCGAGAAGGCCGTGTACGAGATGGCGCCGGATTTTGCGGATTTTCTGATGCGTCACATTCGCGACACGGTGCGTAATTGGGACGCTCGCGAGATGTCGCACCAGATCGAACTCAACATCGGCAAGGACCTGCAGTACATCCGGATCAACGGCACGCTGGTTGGCGGGTTGATTGGGCTCGGGTTGTATCTCGTGTCGCTGGTGCCGCGGTGGGTGGGGGGATGGGTGCATTGACGCGGCCGGCGTCGGGACCCGCGTGCGACGTCGCGCGCACGCGGGTCAGGCGGATCACACCGATCAGGCGTGCGCCTTCGAGCCATGCAGTTGCAGGCCGAGCGCCTTGATGACTTTCAGGATCGTGCCGAAGCTCGGATTGCCGTCGTGCGACAGCGCCTTGTAGAGGCCTTCGCGCGACATGCCCGCATCGCGCGCGACCTGCGACATGCCGCGCGCACGGGCAATCACGCCGAGCGCGTGCGCGATGAAGGCCGGATCGTCGTCGGCCTCTTGCAGGCAGGCTTCGAAGTATTCGGCCATGTCGTCTTCGGTCTTCAGATGTTCGGCTGAATCCCACGGGCGGGTGCTGATCTTGTCCATCGTTCACTCCATATCGAGATGCGCGAGCATCGCGTGCGCGGCGCGTATGTCCGCCTGTTGCGTCGACTTGTCGCCACCGCAAAGCAGGATCACCAAGATCGTTCCCCGCCGGACGTAATAGACGCGATAGCCGGGGCCATGGTCGATCCGCATTTCGACGACCGGAGCGCCGGCGGATTTCCAGTCGCCCGGATTGCCCATCGACAGACGGTCGATGCGCGCATGGATGCGGCGTTTCGCGATGCGATCCGGCAGGCCGACAAACCATGCGTCGAAGGCGTCAGTGGTTCGGATGCTGAATGAAGGAGCACTGTAGGGCATTGATTGCAGTGTGTCAACCATGGTTCACATTTCGGTGAGTCGATTTCCACTGACCATAAAGCCTTCCGCTTCGTTTGTGACGCAAATGGCTGTTCGGATGATGCCTCCGCACTGCTCGAACTCGCCGCTCGAACGCGGCGCGCGACCGAAATCGAAGTCTGCCGATTCCGACTACAATCAAAAACGTCTTTGCCGCCGGTGCGCGTTCGCTGCGCGCCGGCGGATCCGTTCGTCCTCCGGAATCCGGAGACGCCGCCGCGTGCTGCGTGGCGGGCAAGTGCAGTGTGGTCTGTGTCTGTTAGGTAAAGCGTCCGCGCGCCGTAGGCCGGCGTGCGTCCTGAACGCCGCGCGTCCGTAGGCCGGGCAGGCGGCATCAACCGAGAGTCCCCCCATGAAAGCATCGGATCTGTTCGTGAAGGCGCTGGAAGCCGAAGGCGTCGAGTATGTGTTCGGCATTCCCGGCGAGGAAAACCTCGATCTGCTCGAATCGCTGCGGCGATCGCGGATCAAGCTCGTGCTGACCCGGCACGAGCAGGCGGCCGGTTTCATGGCCGCCACCTACGGCCGCCTGACGGGCAGGACGGGCGTCTGCCTGGCGACGCTCGGCCCCGGCGCGACCAACTTCGTGACGGCGGCCGCATATGCGCAGCTCGGCGGGATGCCGATGCTGATGATCACCGGGCAGAAGCCGATCAAGTCCAGCAAGCAGGGCCACTTCCAGATCGTCGACGTGGTCGACATGATGCAGCCGCTCACGAAGTTCACGCGGCAGATCGTGTCGATCGGCAACATCCCGTCGGCCGTGCGCGAGGCATTCCGGCGCGCGGAAGAAGAGCGGCCGGGCGCGACCCACCTCGAGCTGCCGGAGGACATCGCGCACGAGGAGGGCGACGGCAAGCCGATCCCCGCGAGCTACAGCCGGCGCCCGGTGGCCGAGGAGAAGGCGATTGCACACGCGGTCGACGCGATCGAGGCCGCGCGCCATCCGCTGTTGATGATCGGCGCGGGCGGCAACCGCAAGACGACCTGCAAGATGCTGCTCGAGTTCGTCGACAAGACGGGCATCCCGTTCTTCACGACGCAGATGGGCAAGGGCGTGATCGACGAGACGCACCCGCTGTGGCTCGGCAACGCGACGCTGTCGGACGGCGACTTCGTGCATCGCGCGATCGAGCACGCGGACTGCATCATCAACGTCGGCCACGACGTGATCGAGAAGCCGCCGTTCTTCATGCGCGCGGATGACAAGACCGTGATCCACGTGAACTTTCTCGGCGCGCAGGTCGACCCCGTCTATTTCCCGCAGATCGAGGTGGTCGGCGACATCGCGAATGCGGTGTGGCAGATGAAGGAGTCGCTTGCGCCGCAGCCGCACTGGGATTTCGCGCGCTTCGCGATGATCAAGGAACATTTCGACGCGCACCTGCAGAAGGGGCAGAACGATCCGCGCTTTCCGATGTATCCGGTGCGGATCGTCAACGACTTGTACCGTGCATTGCCGGCCGACGGGATCGTGTGCCTCGACAACGGGATGTACAAGATCTGGTTCGCGCGCTACTGGCGCGCGCACGAGCCGAATTCGCTGCTGCTCGACAACGCGCTCGCGTCGATGGGCGCGGGCCTGCCGTCGGCGATCGCGACGAAGATCGTGCATCCGCCGCGCAAGGTGATCGCCGTGTGCGGCGACGGCGGCTTCATGATGAATTCGCAGGAGCTCGAAACGGCCGTGCGGCTGAAGCTCGACATCGTCGTGATGATCCTGCGCGACGACGCGTTCGGGATGATCCGCTGGAAGCAGGAGAACATGAATTTCCCCGATTTCGCGATGACGCTGCAGAACCCGGATTTCGTGTCGTATGCGCAGAGCTACGGCGCGCACGGCCACCGGGTCGAGTCGGCCGACGATCTCGAGCCGCTGTTGCGCGAATGCTTCGCAGCGCCGGGCGTGCACGTGATTGACGTCCCGATCGACTACTCGGACAACGAGCGCGTGCTGAACCGCGAGATCAAGCGCCTGTCGGCGCAGCTCTGAACTCACCGGAAGGAGACGTTCCATGCTGAAGGAAACCTATCCGTACTACCTCGCCAACGTTGCCGTGTACGCGAACACCGATCTCGAGGTGACCGACAAGTACAGCGGCGAAGTTGCGACGCGCGTCGCGCTCGCGGATGCGAAGGCGATCGATGCGGCGATCGGCGCGGCGGTCGCCGCCGCGAAGCCGATGCGCGAGCTGCCCGCGTACAAGCGGCAGGCCGTGCTCGATCATTGCGTCGCGCGCTTTCGCGAGCGCTTCGACGAGCTGGCCGAGGCGCTGTGCATCGAGGCCGGCAAGCCGATCAACGATTCGAAGGGCGAAGTAACGCGGCTGATCGACACGTTCCGCGTCGCGTCCGAGGAATCGGTGCGGATCGACGGCGAGGTGATCAACCTCGAAATCTCCGCGCGCGCGCAGGGCTACACAGGCTACACGAAGCGCGTGCCGATTGGCCCGTGCTCGTTCATCTCGCCGTTCAACTTCCCGCTGAACCTCGCCGCGCACAAGGTCGCGCCGGCGCTCGCGGCCGGCTGCCCGTTCGTGCTGAAGCCCGCGAGCCGCACGCCGATCGGCGCGCTGATCATCGGCGAGGTGCTCGCGGAAACCGACCTGCCGAAGGGCGCGTTCTCGGTGCTGCCCGCGCATCGCGACGGCGCGGACCTGTTCACGACCGACGAGCGCTTCAAGCTGCTGTCGTTCACGGGCTCGCCGGCAGTCGGCTGGGCGCTGAAGGAGAAGGCCGGCAAGAAGAAAGTCGTGCTGGAACTCGGTGGCAACGCAGCCGCGATCGTCGACGCGGACCAGCGCGACCGGCTCGATTACGTGGTCGAGCGGCTCGCGTTCGGCGCGTACTACCAGTCGGGGCAGAGCTGCATCGGCGTGCAGCGGATCATCGTGCACGCGGCCCTCTACGACGCGCTGCGCGAGAAGCTGATCGCGAAGACCCGCACGCTGAAGATGGGCAATCCGAAGGATCCGGCGACCTTCGTCGGCCCGATGATCTCCGAATCCGAATCGCGCCGGCTCGCAGGCTGGATGGACGCAGCCGTCGCGGCGGGCGCGACGATCATCGCGGGCGGCAACGTCGACGGCGCGATGTTCCAGGCGACGCTGCTCGAAAACGTCGGCCGCGAGCAGGACCTGTACCGCAAGGAGGCGTTCGGCCCGGTCGCGATTCTCGAGAAGTTCGACCAGTTCGACGACGCGCTCGCGCGCGTGAACGACAGCGACTTCGGGCTGCAGGCCGGCGTGTTCACCGATTCGCTCGCGCATGCGCAGCGCGCGTGGGACGAGCTCGACGTGGGCGGCGTCGTGATCAACGACGTGCCGTCGTTCCGTGTCGACAACATGCCGTATGGCGGCGTGAAGGATTCGGGTCTCGGCCGCGAAGGGATCCGTTATGCGATCGAGGACATGACCGAGCCGCGACTGATGGTCGTGCGGCGCAGGTAGCGCGCGGCGATTTGCAATCTGCGGCGGCACGCGTGCTGGCGATGAGGCCGGCCGCGTGCCGCGTTTTGTATTGGCCGGCATTACCTGTATGCCGACGGCCTCGACTGCCTGCACGGCATCGTGATGTAATCCCGCGAAACGGCCGACCGGGGTACGACACCCGGACGCCGCGGATTATTTCTTCACGAGGTCGATTCATGTCCCCCGTCTCGGCATTCAAGCTGATTCTGTTGTCATTCCTTGCGATTGTTGCGCTCGAGTGCATCGCGAAGCGCCTGCGGTTGCCGCCCGCCGCGGCGCTGCTCGTCGGCGGCGTTGGCATCGCGTTCATTCCGGGCCTGCCGCCGATCAATCTCGATCCCGATCTCGTGCTGGTGGTGTTCCTGCCGCCGCTGCTGATGGACGGCGCGTATTTCTCCGTCTGGGAGGAATTCAAGCGCAACGTGGGCGGCATCCTGCTGCTCGCGATCGGCGCGGTGGTGTTCACGACGCTCGCCGTCGGGCTCGCCGTGCACTGGGCCGTGCCGTCGCTGCCGTGGGCCGCCTGTTTCGCGCTCGGCGCGATCGTGTCGCCGCCCGACGCAGTTGCGGCGAAGGCCGTGCTCGAGCGCGTCGCGCTGCCGCGCCGGCTGATGGTGCTGCTCGAAGGCGAGAGCCTGCTGAACGATGCGGCGGGCCTCGTGCTGTTCCGCTTCGCGGTTGTCGCCGCGCTGACCGGCGCGTTCAGCTTCCAGCATGCGCTGGTCAGCTTCGCGGAACTGGGGCTCGGCGGTGTCGTCGTCGGTTTCGTGATCGGCTGGCTCGTCGTGCGGTTCCTGAAGCTGCTCGACGACGATTACCTCGTGATCACCGTCGCGGTGCTCGCCGGCTGGATCGGCTACGTCGCCGGCGAAATGCTCGAAGTGTCTGGCGTGATCGCGACCGTGGTGGTCGGCATGATGCTCGGCTGGTACCAGCACGACGTGTTCTCGGCAGCAGTGCGCACGCGCGCCACCGCGTTCTGGCAGGTCATCGTGTTCCTGCTCGAGGCGCTCGTGTTCGTGCTGATCGGGCTGTCGCTGCGCGGCGTGATGCACCGGCTCGGCGGCTTCGATCAGGTGATCGGCACGATGATGCCGCCCGTGCTCGCGGTGCTGGCTGCGGTGATCGGGTCGCGCTTCGTGTGGATCTATGCGGTCGAGGCGCTGAAATGGCCCGTGAACGGGCTGACGCGCAGCCAGTGTCGGCCCGACTGGAAGGCGGCGACCGTGATGAGCTGGGCCGGGATGCGCGGCGTCGTGACGCTCGCGGTCGCGCTGTCGCTGCCCGACACGATGCCGGGCCGCGACCTGATCCTTGTTGCCGCGTTCGCGGTGATTCTGGTCACCGTGCTGCTGCAGGGCACGACGATCGGTCCGCTGATCCAGTTGCTGCGGTTGCCGAGCCATCCCGCGCACGCCGCGCATCACTTGACCGAGCCGCAGGCGTGGGCGCGTGTCGAGGCTGCACAGCTCGCGGCGATCCAGCCGCTCGTGCGCGACGCGAGCAGCGAGGTGATTCACCCGCGCCTGCTCGAGCAGTACACGTATCGCGCGGAGTTGACGCAACGTGTACAGGACGAGCCCGCGTATCCGCAAAGCGCGCGCGCCGCGCACTACGACGTCGTGCTGGCCGCGATCGCGGCGGGCCGCGCGGAACTGTTGCGGCTGCATCGCTCCGGGCAGATTCACGACGAAATGCTGCACGCGCTCGAACGCGACCTCGATCTGCAGGAAGTGTCGGCGGAGCACGCGCGCGGTTGAACGCAAAATGATCCGATTTAATCGAACGCGCATCTTTTTGCGCGTTTGTCGGAATCGTCACGGCACGAGATAGATGGCTTACACTAATTTCATCTAGAATCAGCCGATTATGTTTATTGACAGAAGAGCCGGGGAAGGCATGCGGGTGTCGACGGGGAAAATCGACGCTCGCAGCCCCGCGACGCAATGCCGACGGGCCATATCGGCAAATGCGGACAGGTTTCTCTTCCGAAAAAACAGGATAGTTTTTAAGTCGGATAAACAACTCACATGAAAGAATCGACCGGAGATTCGTCGATTGAAGCCGCATTTATGAAGGAATCGAGCGAGGAAATCCCGTCGGATTACCTTGAATCCGGGTTGTCGGTGCTGCTCGTCGACGATCAGCCGTTCGTCGGCGAAGTGATCCGTCGCGCGCTGCGCAGCGAGCATGACATCGACCTTCATATCTGCACCGACGCGCAGCACGCGATGGCCGTCGCGCGCGATGTGAAGCCGACGGTGATCCTCCAGGACCTCGTGATGCCGAACATCGACGGTCTCGACCTCGTCCGCGCGTGGCGCGCGGATGCGGCCACCGCACGCGTGCCGATCATCGTGTTGTCGGCGAAGGAAGAGCCGGTCGTCAAGCGCGCGGCGTTCATTGCCGGCGCGAATGACTATCTGGTCAAGCTGCCCGATGCGATGGAGCTGACGGCGCGCATTCGCTACCATTCGAATTCCTATCTGATGTCGTGCCAGCGCGACGAAGCGCTCGATTTCCTGTCGCACGACATGCGTTCGCCGCAGACGTCGATCCTCGCGCTGCTCGACGGGTACCGCGCCGAGCACGGCGAGATGCCGCCGATCATGGAGCGGATCGCGGGCCACGCGCGGCACGCGCTCGCACTCGCCGACGGCTTCATCCACCTGACCCGCGCGCAATCGGAGCGGCGCGCGCACGAAGTCGTCAGCCTCAACGAGATCGTGCTCGACGCGGTCGACCAGCTGTGGGAGAAGGCGGCCGGGTTCGGCAGCCGGGTCGTCGCGCAGGTGCCCGATACCGAATGCGTGACGATGGGCGACCGGATGATGCTGACGCGCGCGGTCGCGAACCTGATCGACAACGCGCTGAAATACGGCCCGGCCGGCACCGACGTGCATTGCACGCTGAGCAGCGACGGCGGTGCATGGCTGATCGGTGTCGAGGACGCCGGCCCGGGCATCGCGCCCGCGCAGCGCGCGTCGGCGACCGAATCGTTCGTGCGCCTCGAGCCCGCGCACGGCGCGGCGCGCGCCGGCTTCGGTCTCGGCCTTGCGTTCGTCCGCGCGACCGCCGCGCGGCACCGCGGCCAGATCCAGATGTGCAATACCGCGCGCGGCTTCATGGTCGCGCTCTGGCTGCCGGCGCAAGCGGAGCGGTGAGTCCGCGCGGCGGCGGGGCACGTGCCGGCCTCACCGCGTGCGATTCCGCCGATCCTCATGCGTGCGTGCCGCTTTGTGCCGCACTGTGCCGGCGTTTCGCCGTGCGGTACGGCGTCAGGCGCGCCCCTTTCTCAACGCAGACTTTGAAAGCCCAAAACAAACATGGCCATCGTGACGCCCAGTGCGACCAATGAAAGCTTGCATCCGACGATCGGCGGTGTCCGGCTGACGCTCGGCAACGGCATCCTGCTCAGCTTCGGCGTGCTGTTCGTGCTGATGCTGCTGACGGCCGGCCTGTCCTACGATCGGCTGCGCACGATCGACAACGAAGCGGTCAGCATCGAGCGCGACTCGCTGCCGGGCGTCTATCTCGCGTCGTCGCTGCGCGCCGCCGTCAACGAATCGTTCATGCTGCTACAGCAGGCGACGTTCGTCGAGACCAACCCGGAAGCCGTGCACCGCGCACTCGCGAAAATCGGCGACGCGGTGAAGGAGGTCGACGCGCTGTCGGTCGATTACCAGAACGCGACCTTCCGCGACGACGATCGCGCGCGTTTCGTCGCATTCCGTGCCGCGTACGACCGCTACCTGCCGCTGCTGAACGAAGCCGTGCAGAAGAATGGCGCATCGCGCAACGCGGCGCTCGCCGCGTATGCGCGCGCGATGCCCGCATGGGCCGAGGCCGTGCGCAACGCGAACACGATGGTCCAGGAAAACCGCAAGTTCGCGGATCAGTCCGCGAAGCTGATCCGCGAATCCGTGCAGCGCACCGAGATCGTGGTGGCGGTCGCGCTGGCCGTCGTGCTGGTGATTGCGCTGATCCTCGGCTACGCGCTGTACCGGTCGATCACGGTGCCGATGGCGCGGCTCGTCGGCGTGCACGACGCGATGCGCACCGGCAACCTGACGCAGCGGCTCGACCTGCGTCGCCGCGACGAATTCGGCACGCTGCAGGACGGCTTCAACCGGATGGCCGACGAGTTGGCCGAGCTCGTCGCGCGCGCGCAGCAATCGTCGCTGCAGGTGGCGACGTCGGTCGCCGAGATCGCGGCAACGTCGCGCGAGCAGCAGGCGACCGCGAACGAGACGGCCGCGACGACGACCGAGATCGGCGCGACGTCCCGCGAGATCCTGGCGACATCGCGCGACCTGCTGCACACGATGAACGAAGTGGCAGGCGTGGCCGAGCAGTCGGCGACGCTCGCGGGCGTGGGCCAGGGCGGGCTCGCGCGGATGGGCGAGACGATGCGCAGCGTGATGGACGCGGCGGGCTCGGTGAACGCGAAGCTCGCGATCCTCAACGAGAAGGCGCTCAATATCAACCAGGTCGTCGCGACGATCACCAAGGTCGCCGATCAGACCAACCTGTTGTCGCTGAACGCGGCGATCGAAGCCGAGAAAGCCGGCGAATACGGTCGCGGCTTCGCGGTCGTCGCGACCGAGATCCGCCGTCTCGCCGACCAGACGGCCGTCGCCACTTACGACATCGAGCAGACGGTGAAGGAGATCCAGTCGGCGGTGTCGGCCGGCGTGATGGGGATGGACAAGTTCTCCGAGGAAGTGCGGCGCGGGATGCTCGACGTGCAGCAGGTCGGCGGGCAACTGTCGCAGATCATCGACGAGGTGCAGACGCTCGCGCCGCGTTTCCAGATGGTCAACGAAGGGATGCAGACGCAGGCGAGCGGCGCCGAGCAGATCACGCAGGCGCTGTCGCAGCTGTCGGAAGCCGCGCAGCAGACGGCCGAATCACTGCGCCAGTCGTCGCAGGCGATCGACAACCTGACGCTCGTTGCGACCCAGTTGCGTACCAGCGTGTCGCGCTTCAAGGTCGACGCGTAACACGCAAAGCCGCACAAGCCGCTCAGCTGACGGCCCGCGTTGCGCGCCGCACTCGCGCCCGCGTACAATGCGCGCTTCGGAGATGGCATGCCTCCCCGGGCGCGGTCCCGCTCGCCATGAGCGCGCACCGGCCCTCAACCGCCGGTTGTCCGGCTGATGATGCCTGCGCATTCCTGGGTTCGGGAGGTCGCAGGCCGTCCATGCGGTGCCCTGCCGCCCAGGTTTGATGTTCTGTCGAATCTGGAAATCACTCGATGTTCAACACGTCTGCAGACCTCTTCGCGACCGCGCGTTACGTGTGCCGCTGGCTCGCGCTGTCGGCCATGCTCGGCGCGCTCGCAGGGTCGGCTTCCGCACTGTTCCTGCTCGCGCTCGACTGGGCGACCGGCACGCGCGTCGCGCATCCGTGGCTGCTGTGGGGGCTTCCCGCGGCTGGCTTCGCGACTGGCTGGATCTATCACCGCTTCGGCCAGTCGGTCGCGCGCGGCAACAACCTGCTGATCGACGAGATTCACGACCCGAAAGCGCTCGTGCCGAAGCGAATGGTGCCGCTCGTGCTCGTCGCGACCGTCGTCACGCACCTGTTCGGCGGCTCGGCCGGGCGCGAAGGCACGGCCGTGCAGATGGGCGGCGCGCTCGCCGATCGCGTCACGCATCTGTTGCGCCTCGACCGCGAGCATCGCCGCGTACTGCTGATGGGCGGGATCGCAGCCGGATTCGCATCGGTGTTCGGCACGCCGCTCGCCGGCGCCGTGTTCGGGCTCGAAGTGCTCGCGATCGGGCGCGTGCGCTACGACGCGCTGCTGGCGTGCGTCGCGTCGGCGATCGTCGCGGACGCCGTGTGCCGGTTGTGGGGCGTGCATCACACCGTGTATGCGATTCCGTTCGTGCCGCCCGTTTCCGCGGCGGGGCTCGGCGCGACGGTCGTCGCGGGCATCGCGTTCGGCGTCGTCGGCCGGCTGTTCGCGCATGCGACGCATGCGCTGTCCGCGCTGTTCCGCCAGCGCATCCGCTATGCGCCGCTGCAGCCGGTGATCGGCGGCCTGCTCGTGGCGGCCGCGGCGACGGCGCTGAACGTGCCGCAGTATCTCGGCCTCGGCATCCCGACGATCGAGGCCGCGTTCCACGGCCCGCTGCCGCTCTACGATTTCGCGGGGAAATTCGCGTTCACCGTGGTCACGCTCGCATCGGGCTTCAAGGGCGGCGAGGTCACGCCGCTGTTCTACATCGGCGCGACGCTCGGCAATGCGCTCGGCCAGTTGCTCGCGCTGCCGGTGCCGGTGCTCGCGGGGCTCGGCTTCGTCGCGGTGTTCGCGGGCGCGGCCAACACGCCGATCGCGTCGACGATCATGGCGATCGAGCTGTTCGGCGCGGATATCGGCGTGTATGCGATCGTCGCGTGTGTCGTCGCGTACCTGTTTTCCGGACACGCGGGGATCTATCGGGCGCAGCGGGTGGCCGTGGAGAAGGGCGCGCGAGGGGGCGGGGAGTGAGCACCGGAGGCCCGGCGGAGTGAGCGCCGGCCGGGCGCGCATCGTGTGGCATTCGGCGTTGTCTGATTTGATCAAGAATCTGGCGGAGATTTGGGGGCGAATCCTTTAATCTCCGCTTGAAACATGCTCGCAGTCAGGAGATCGCGTGAAGCGGCTGGTGCTGGTTCAGCCTGGTTCACGCTGCGCGGGTGGAGTGGTTGATGATGGGCCTTTGATTAGTCGTGCAAAGTAACGTTTTTTGAAGCAGGGATGAGTCGGGAAGGCGGCGCGGTGGTTGCGTGCCGGACGACGACGTCTGTCGATGTTGAGTGCCTCAACGCGATTCGAGCAATCTCGACCTGAACAAATGACAAACAAGTTACGCGCGCAGAGAATCACGAACAGGCCGACGGCTGCCGCACTGGGCGCCGCGCTGGCCTTTTCCCTTTCCGCCCAGGCGGCCCATGCGGCCGATTCGCGAGCGCTGACATCGCTCGGCCTGACGGGCGGCCTCGTGATTCCTTACGGGTTCGTGTTGCCCGAGGGGACGTTCGAGGGGCAATACAACAACTATATCGATCCGCGTTTCGGCAAGAAGACGACGCGCTCGGACATCGTGTGGGGCGCGGTCGGCCTGTTTCCGTATGTCGAGGTGTCCGGCGGGCTCGTGAACTATCCCGGCCACAACCCGGTCACGGTGCCGGGCTACGATCATCTGGTGCTGCGGCACCTGATGGCGAACCTCAAGGTCGCGGTGCCGAAATTTTTCGCGTACCAGCCCGACATGGCGCTCGGCATCAGCGATATCGGTGGGCAGACGCACTATTTCCGATCGACGTACGGGGTCGTGTCGCAGTCGCTCGGGCCCGCGACGTTCACCGTCGGCTATGGCAAGGGCGACCGGCTCGACGGCGTGTTCGGCGGCGCGGAACTGCAGGTGTGGCACACGGGCCTGTCGCTGCTGGCCGAGCATGATTCGAAGACGCCGTATGCGGGCATCCGCTACCGTTCGCCGCCGATCCGCTGGCTGGCCGACGCGAGTATCGTGGGAACGCTGGTGCGCGCGCTCAAGGACACCAACGGCGTTGTCGCGAGAACCTCGTTTTCGATCGGCGTACAGATTCCGCTGGGCAAGCGCTTCGACGCGGCGCGCTGTGGCGACGGGCTGTGCCAGGGGCCAATGGCCGCCGCGGGAAACACGGCAGAGAATACGGCTGGAAACACGACAGCAAACACGACATCGGCCTACGGCTTGCGTGCCGACAGCGACGTCGCGCCGGTACCGCTCTCGGCAGCGGCACCATTCGGATCGTTCGTGCGCGTGACGCCGGGTGTGGATTCACCGGCGAGCGTCGCAGCCGAATACGACCACGTCGACGCGTTGCCGCTGCGCAGCCCGCTTTACCTGAAAACAGCGGCGCCCGCCAAATCGGCGATGCCCGATACGGCGACGCCAGATGCAGCGATGCCCGATGCAGCGAAGCTCGACGAGATCGTGCGCATCCTGACCGACGCAGGGCTCGAGCGGGTGCGTGCGGGCGCGGTCGGCGCGGACCTGGTCGTCGAATACGAAAACCACCGTTACAACCAGAACGAGGCCGACGCGCTCGGCATCGCGCTCGGCGCGGCGGCGGAATACGCGCCGAGCGGTGTCGACACGATTCGCGTCGTGATCAAGAAGGCGAACGAGCCACTCGGCGAAGTGAGCATCGAGCGCGCCGCGTATGCGCGATTCGTCGAAGGCGGTGCGCCCACCGAAGCCGGCGCGTTGCTGACGATGCGCACGCGGCCGACGCACGACGCCGGCACGATCGCGTGGACGGGCAACGCGCACAAGCACGGGCTCGTCCGCATCCAGATCGCGCCGGTCACGAGTTACCTGTACGGCACGGAGTACGGCAACTTCGACTATTCCGTCGGCGCGAACATCCAGGGATTCGTGCCGCTGTGGCGCGGCGCGGAACTGTATTCGAGCGTGATCGTGCCGCTCGCGAACAGCCGGAACATGGACAACGGCCGGGTCTACGACAGCTACCGCCTGCGTGGCGGGCTGTCGACGGTCGCGCTCGTGCAGAGCTTCTGGATCGCGCCGCGCGTGTTCAACGTGACCGCGCTCGGCAAGTTCAACCTCCAGTATCTCGGCGTCGAGAACGAGACGACCGCGTTCGTGCCGGGCCGTCCCGACGTGGTGCGGCTGAAGCTCGCGTATCTGCGTCACGAGCCGGGCAAGGATGCGCTGCCGGACCAGAAGAACGCGCTGCTCACGTACCGGTGGGTGCAGCCGTCCTGGAAGATGTGGATCGAGGCGGGCGTCGCGCGCTATGTCGGCGGCGACAAGGGGCCGCTGATCACGTTGACGCGCTGGTTCGACGACGTGTCGTTCAGCCTGCAGGGCTGGCACAGCGGCCGGGGCTCGTTCGCCGGAGTGACGGTCAGTTTCCCGTTGACGCCGCGCCAGGGCATGAAGCCGGGGATCGTGCAGATCAACGGGCCCGAGCAGTTCTCGCTCAATTTCCGCACGCGTGTCGGATCGTCGAACTATCTCGCGCAAGACGGTGCCGAGAACCTCGTCTTTGGCTACAACACGCAGCAGTTCCTGCTCAATCAGGGGCGCTTCAGCGCCGAGTACTTTGCAACGCAGCTTTACCGGATGCGCGACGCGTACAAGCGCTATGCGCATCCCGCGCGTGCGGCGGCGCCCGCGGCAGATGCGGCGCAGTTGCCGGCAGATGCCGCGCGGCTACAGGCCGCCCACGAGACGCAATGAATCAGTGATCGAGGGACCGGAGAGTCCTCTGGAATATAGAGCTGGCCTAACGGAGAAAATCGATGAAGACGATCAAGAAACTGGCACTGAGGGCATTACAAGTCGGCACGTTCGCACTCGCGGCGGGCACGCTCGCGGCGTGCGGCGGGGGAAGCGACAGTTCGGGCGGATCCACTCCCACGCCTGCGGCCTCCACGATAAGCGGCACGGCTGCGGTCGGCGCGCCGATGGCAAACGCGGCGATCACGATCACCTGCGCGAGCGGCAGCGGGTCGGGCACGGCCGACGCGAACGGCGCGTTCTCGATCTCGTTCGTGTTGTCGGGGCCGTGCGCGATTACCGGGACGAACGGGGCGACCACGCTCCACTCGTTCGCAAGCGGCGGCGGCACCTTCAACGTGACGCCGTTGACCGAACTGCTGCTGACCTATCTCGCCGGCCAATTTGGCACGGACCTGAACGGGCTGCTGGCGGGGCTCGCGACCAATCCGGACTACCAGAGTGCGTTGACGAATCCTGCGGACATTACGGCTGCGGAGAATGGGGTCATCCAGACCATCAAGAACGAAACCGGCGTGACACTGTCGGCGTCAGCATTCCTGACGACGCCGTTCAAGCCCGGTCAGGCCGGCCAGGATGCGGACCTTGAAACGCTGCGCGGGAAGGGCGCATTCACGAGCAACGGCCAACCGAACCCGACGCTGACCGACAAGGTGTCGAATAACGGCAAGAAGGCCGGCAAGCCGACCGGCGGCAAGGGCGGCAGCGGCAACCCGTCGTAACGACGAACTCATCCGCGTGGCTCGCGCAGGCGCGCGGATCCGGTTTCGGTGTAACGCGTGGCGCGCGGATCGAACGCGATTCCGCGCGCCACGCATGCACACCCGGCGGATCAGGCTTCCGCCGGTTGCCCGAGCGGCTCTGCGCCCTCGAGCGGGCGTGCGCCCGGACGCTCCGTCAGCCCCTTCGCGAGCTCCAGCGCCTGCCGCTCGAACAGCCGGCGATACACGCCGCCGTCGATCCGGATCAGCGCATCGTGGCTGCCTTCCTCGATCACCTTGCCGCGATCGAGCACGAGCAGCCGGTCGAGCGCGCGCACGGTCGACAGCCGGTGCGCGACGACGAGCGTCGTGCGGCCTTCCATCAGCCGTTCCATCGCCTGCTGGATCAGCACCTCGCTCTCGCTGTCGAGGCTCGACGTCGCTTCGTCGAGAATCAGCACCGGCGCGTCCGCGAGGAACGCCCGCGCGATCGCGACGCGCTGCCGCTCGCCGCCCGACAGCTTGATCCCGCGTTCGCCGACGAGCGTGTCATAGCCGTCCGGCAGCGCGACGATGAAATCGTGCGCGCTCGCGAGCCGCGCCGCGCGTTCGATGTCGGCGCGGCTCGCGCCCGGGCGTGCGTACGCGATGTTTTCCGCGAGCGTGCGGTGGAACAGCACGGGCTCCTGCTGGACGATCGCGATCTGGTTGCGCAGCGAGTCCTGCCGGACCTGCGCGATGTCCTGGCCGTCGATCGTGATGCGGCCGCCCGGCACGTCGTACAGGCGCTGGATCAGCTTGATGAACGTCGTCTTGCCCGATCCTGAATGACCGACGAGGCCGATCCGCTCGCCCGGCGCGATGCGCATCGAGAAGTCGTCGTACAGCGGCAGCGGATGGTTGCCGTAGCGGAACGTCACGTGCTCGAAGCGGATCTCGCCGTGCGTGATCCGGATCGGCTGCGCGTCGGGCCGGTCATCGATGCCGAGCGGCTGCCGCGCGAGTTCGACGAGCTCTTCCATGTCGTTCACCGAACGCTGCAGGTTGCGGATGTGGAAGCCGACGTCGCGCAGGTAGCCCTGCAGCATGAAGAACATCGTCAGCGCGAACGCGATGTCGCCGACGCTCGCTTCGCCGCGTGCCCACAGGCTCAGCGCGACGCCGATCATCGCTGCCTGCAGCGCGACGAGCATCGCGCCCTGCAGGCCGCCGTTGAACGTGCCGCGCATCCACGAGCGCCGGGTGCGCTTCTGCCATTTGCCGATCACGCGCGCGAGCCGCGCTTCCTCGCGGTGTTCGGCGCCAAACGCCTTGACGACCGCGTTGCAGCTGACCGCATCCGCGAGCGCGCCGCCCATCCGCGTGTCCCACAGGTTGCCGAGCCGCGCCGCGGGCGCGACGAAGCCGAGCGACATCGCGACTGTCACGAGGATGTACAGCACCGAGCCCGCGCCGACGACGAGCCCCATCACGGGCCAGTGCGATCCGAGCAGCACGGTCGCGCTGGCCAGGATCGTCAGCGACGGCAGCAGCGCGATCAGCAGCGTGTCGTTCAGCAGGTCGAGCGCCCACATCCCGCGCGTGATTTTGCGGACCGTCGAGCCGGCGAAGCTGTTCGCGTGCCAGTCGGTCGAGAAGCGTTGCACGCGATGAAACGACGCGGTCGCGATCTCGCCCATCATCTTCAGCGTGAGCGCGATGATGTTCAGGTAGACGCCTTGCCGCAGCAGCGTCGCGCCGATGCCGAGGCCCGCGAGCGCGCCGAACGACGCGAGCGCCGCGTGCCAGCCGGCCGAGCGGTCGGTGACGCCGAGCGACAGCGCGTCGACGAGGCGGCCGGCGAACAGCGGGGTGAGCACGTCGGAGAGCGCCGCGAGCAGCGAGAACGCCGCGACGGCGACGATGCGCGCCGGTTGCCGGCGCCAGTAACGCAATGTAAAGCCGAAGACGGCCTGGAACGCATGGCCGCCCAGTTGGGTGGTTTTTCTGGTCATGTGTCGTTGCCCGGCGCATCGCGCGACGGGACTTTCCGGTTCGGAGAACGTCGAAAACGCAACAGCCGGCCCCGCGGATGCAACGCGGATGACGCGGAACGGGCTGTCGGGAAGATGCGCGGGCCGTCAGGCGCCGGCGCAAACGGCTGGCTGGATCAGCTGAGCCGTGGGACCACGTTCGGGAAGGCGGACTGCATTCGGAACATCAGCACCTCCCTGAAGTGAATGGTTGAAAAGCAGAAAAGGCGTCGAAAAGACGTGAAAGGATTTTATCAGCAGAATCAGGCCGGCTGCAATGTCTGATGAATAGCGCGTTGCCGTGCGGATACTTTTTAAATCAGGCGTTTGGCCCCTATTTAGGCGATTCGGGGCAGCACCGCATGCCGCGCGAGCGGCGTGCCGTCGTGCATGCGGGCGTCGGTCGTCCGGCTGCCGGGCGCGCATCGATTAAACTGCATGCCTGCGCGCGCCAAGCGACGGCGGGACAACGGTTCGATAACGGCGGGCGCGCGCCGGCCCAAGCGGCCATCGCAGATTCACGACACATTCCTGGGGAAACGATGAGCGACGTTCAGCAAGGCATTCTGGCTCCGATCGATGCGGCGGCCCGATACCTCACTTTCACGATTTCCGACGAAGACAACGTCGCGGCGGCGCTCGCCGCGCTGCGCGAGATCGTCAACGGACGCGATACCGTCGTCGGCTTCGGCCATTCGCTCGCGACGCGCATCGGGCGGCCGATCGCCGGGCTGACCGGATTTCCGGCCTTTGCCGTGAAGGACCGTCCGCTGCCGGCGACGCCGGCCGACGTGTGGGTCTGGCTGCGTTCCGACGATCGCGGCGAGATCACGCTGCGCGCGCGGGCGATCGAGCGCGTGCTCGCACCCGCGTTCGCGCTGCAGGATGCGGTCGACGCGTTCCGCTATGCGAACGATCGCGACCTGTCGGGCTATGAGGACGGCACCGAGAACCCGACCGGCGACGACGCGGTCGCGGCCGCGATCGTGTCCGGGCAGGGCGCCGGGCTCGACGGCGCGAGCTTCGTTGCGGTGCAGCAGTGGCTGCACGACTTCGACCGGATGGAAAGCATCGCGTCGGACGACATGGACAACATCATCGGACGCCGCCAGTCGGACAACGAGGAGCTCGACGACGCGCCGGAGTTCGCGCACGTGAAGCGCACCGCGCAGGAGAGCTTCGAGCCCGACGCGTTCATGCTGCGGCGTTCGGCACCGTGGTCGGATGCGCGCCGCGCGGGCCTGTACTTCGTCGCGTTCGGCCATTCGTTCCGCGCGTTCGACGTGCAGATGCGCCGGATGAGCGGCGAGGAAGACGGGATCGTCGACGGCCTGTTCCGCTTCACGCGGCCGCTGACGGGCGCGTATTTCTGGTGTCCGCCGATGAAGGACGGCAAGCTGGACCTGTCCGCGCTCGGGCTGTAAGCGCCGCGCGCGCAACGGCTGGTAGACGGGCTTACAGGCAGTCTTGCAGACGGGCGGGCCGCGTGCGATCGCGGCCCGCCCGTTTTGGTTTCGGCCGTCGCAGCTTGCGATTTTAAAATCGCGTGCCCGACTTTTTTGATTCCGATGAAAGGAAAACGTTTGCGGTTTGCCTGAACGGCGGCTGCGAAGCTCGTTTGATTTAAATCCGGCAGATTCCTGTATATCCGGAAAATCGGGTCGGTATGCGTGCCGGCGCGTGGCCGGGTGATGCGGGATATCGGCGGCCGCCCGGATTAATCCGCTTCCGCGCCGGCCGGCCAACGGAAAGCCGGGATGCAATTACATCCTGTAATAATCCGCCATAACCCGGTCGATCGCGGACGGCAGCGCCTCCGGCATCGCAGGTTCGATTATGATGCGGTGTTTTAGAATGGCCATCCTGTTACGCCGATGGATTAATAGAAAATAAAGGCGCGGATGGTCAGAGAGTCATAAAGAGAAGACTGAGAGAGTCGGGGGCTGGGTACGTGGACGTAGAAGATCAACGGTTGGTCGTCATTTTCCTGAGTACGGGATTTTCACTGGCTCAGGCCGCGCGTCTCGGCGAAGCCTTCAATCTCGCCAACCGTCTGCAGGCGCTCGGCGCCGCTTACCAGTTGGAGTTCGTGTCCGCGGCAGGCGGACTGCTGCAGTCGTCGTCGGGCGTAAAGATCGCGACCGGCGCGCTCGACGACACGCATGGCCAGCGCGCGCACGCGTTTTTTCATCTTCACGGCGATCGCGCGGTCGTTACCTGGAGCGATGCGCTGCAGCGCCGGTTGACCGACATCCATGCAAACGCCCGCTGGATCGGCGATGCGATGAAGCTTCCCGAGATCGTTGCGTCGAACCCGGCAGCCGGCTCGACGAGCCTCGTGTCGGCGCCGGCGGCGCCGGCACCGGCGGGCGATTGCGACGACGTGTTTTCGACGGCACTGGACATGTTCCGCAGCGATCTCGGTGACGACGTCACGCAGGATATCGCCCGCAACGTATCGCGGCCGGTCGACCCGCACCAGGCGCAGTCGATGTGGGCGATCCGCGAGCTGAGCGCGAGCCCGCCGATTCGCGCGTCGGTGCAGCAACTGCGCGCACAGAGCGCGAACCGGATCTCGATCGCGCGCACCGCGCATTCCGTCGCGATGAGCGAGCGCAATTTTCTGCGGCGTTTCAAGACGGAAATCGGCATGACGCCGACCGAATTCGTGCTGAGCGTGCGCCTCGAGCGCGCGTGCCACATGCTGGTCCATACGAGCCTGCCGGCCGACAAGGTCGCCCGGCGCACGGGGCTCGGCAGCGGCGAGCGCCTCGCGAAACTGTTCCGGCAGCGTCTGTCGGTGTCGCCGACCGAATATCGCGCTGCCGAGCGGGAGCGGATCTCGAAGGCCGACAGCGAACCGGCCGACACGCCGGCCGTTAGCTGGCCGTATGGCATCGCATCGGGCGGCCGCTGAGCACGGCGTGCCGGGCGGCGTCGGCAGTGGCGCGCCGACCGTGATGCGCGGAGGGCACCGACGGCCCTGACCGCCGCCTGCCGGCATCGCGCCGGCGTGGTCCACCGTGATGCGCGGCGACGGCCGTCCGGCCGCAGCGAGCGGAGGTTGGCCGTGGCTGCCTTTAGAATGGCCGTATCGCGACCCGCCTTCCGGCTTCCATGTCCTTTCTTCCAACCACCGCCACGGCTCCGTTCTGTCCTTCCGAAGTCAAGGGCAGCATCACGATCGACGCCGGCGCATCCCGCCTTGCGAAGCTGAAACGCTTCTTCGGCCCCGGCCTGCTCGTCGCGATCGGCTACATGGATCCCGGCAACTGGGCGACCGACATTCAGGCCGGCTCGCAATTCGGCTACAGCCTGCTGTGGGTCGTCGCCTTCTCGAGCCTCGCGGCGATCTTCCTGCAGATGCTCGCCGCACGTCTCGGCCTCGTCGCCGGCAAGGACCTCGCTCAAGCGAGCTATGACCGCTACGGGTCGTTCGGCCGCGCCGTCCAGTGGGTGACCGCCGAGGTGTCGATCATCGCGTGCGATATCGCCGAAGTGCTCGGCTGCGCGCTCGCGTTCAAGCTGCTGCTCGGCGTGCCGCTCGCGTGGGGGATCGTGCTGACCGCGCTCGACACGATGATCGTGCTCGGCTTGCAGGGCAAGGGCTTTCGCCAGATCGAGGCGATCGTGCTCGGGCTGATCGGCACGATGGCGTTCTGCTTCGTCGCGGAGGTCGCGATGGTGCCGCCGGACTGGCACGCGGTGTTCAACGGCCTCGTGCCGGGCGACCCGGGCCACGACCGCAAGGACGCGATCGTGCTCGCGCTCGGCATCGTCGGCGCGACGATCATGCCGCACAACCTGTACCTCCATTCGTCGGTCGTGCAGACGCGGCGCGTCGTCGGCGGCGCGCGCGGGATGATCCGCGACACGCTCGCACTCGTGCGCATCGACACCTGGGTGTCGCTGGTCGTCGCGATGCTCGTCAACGCGGCGATCCTGATCCTCGCGGGCGCCGCATTCCATGCGACCGGGCAGACCAGCGTCACCGACATCGAGCAGGCGTACAAACTGATCACGCCGATCGTCGGCGGGGCGGCCGCGCTGCTGTTCGGCATCGCGCTGCTCGCGTCCGGGCAGAGCTCCACGCTGACGGGCACGATCGCCGGCCAGGTGATCATGGACGGCTTCCTGCACCTGAAGATCCCGTGCTACCAGCGCCGGCTGATCACGCGCGGGCTCGCGCTCGTGCCCGCGCTGATCGGCGTGCTGTGGCTCGGCGACAAGTCGGTTGGCCAGTTGCTCGTCTGGAGCCAGGTGCTGCTGAGCCTGCAGTTGCCGTTCGCAATGTGGCCGCTGATCCGTTCGGTCAGCGATCGCGCGACGATGGGCGAGCATGCGATCAGCCGGCGGATGCAGGTGGCCGCGTGGGCGCTGTTCGCGGTGATCACGGGCACGAACCTGCTGTTGATCACCGGCGTCGCGGGCTGACGCGCGGGCGTCGCATGCGCGGTGCGTCGGACGGCGCACGCTGCGTGACAGTCGAACGCGCCGACCGGCATGGCAGTCTCGATATACTCGTGAATCGCGCGGCGGTGAGCCCGTCTTTCTGCGTCGACGGCGGATATCTGCCGACCGGGCGTCGGCCGCGGCGTCGAATCATGATCGGGAGTGGGACAGATGACAGCGGTTTCTTCGCGCCTTGCAGGCAAGTGCGCATATATCACTGGCGCAGCGGGTGGCCTCGGCCGCGCGATCGCGCGCCGCATGGTCGAGCAGGGCGCGCGGGTGTTCGTGACGGACGTCGTCGACGCGGCGGTGCTCGACGCGTTCGCGCAGGAGCTCAATGCCGGCCGCGATGCGCCGGTCGCGTTTGCCGCGACCCAGGACGTGCGCGACGACGCGCGCTGGCAGGCGCTGCTCGCGCAGGCAAACGACGCGATGGGCGGGCTGTCGGTGCTCGTCAACAACGCGGGCGTCGGCTCGATGGGCGCGCTCGACCAGCTCGAGCTGAAGGAGTGGCGACGCGTGATGGAGATCAACGTCGAGAGCATCGTGCTCGGCTGCAAGTACGCGCTGCCGTATCTGAGCGCGAGCCGGCCCGCGTCGATCATCAACATCTCGTCGGTCGCCGCGTTCAAGGTCGAACCGGAGTTCACCGCGTACAACGTGTCGAAGGCGGCGGTCGCGGCGCTGACCAAGTCGGTCGCGATCGACTGCGCGCGCCGCGAGCTCGACGTGCGCTGCAATTCGATCCATCCGGCGTTCATCCGCACGGGCATCGTCGAGCCGCTGTTCCGGCAGCTCGGCGAGCGCGACGCGACGCGCAAGCTCGCGCGCGGCATTCCGATGCGGCGCCTCGGCGAGCCCGACGACGTCGCGCATGCGGCCGTGTATCTCGCGTGTGACGAGAGCCGGTTCGTCACGGCTGCCGAGCTCGTGATCGACGGCGGCATGTGCGCGGTGTGACATCTCAATTTCGGACTTGTCCCATATCTTGTTCGGACACGTCCCCCTAAAGTGGTTGCCAACATGCGGCGGCATGACGCGAGCGTCACGTCGCCGGTTTCAAATGGTTGGCGCAAAGGGGGGAACAGATGCGGACGTCACGGCAATGGAAGTCGACGACAATCACGCGCGCAACGGATACGGCGCAACACAATGACGCGTGCCGGACGTGGTGCGCGATGCTGGCCGGCGTGTGCATCGCGTTCGGCGCGTCGGGCGCATGCGCGGCGGAACGGCATGCGTCGGGCGGGTTGGTGCGGTTCTCGGGGGCGATCGTCGAGCAATACGACGTGACGCTTGCGGTGCCGTCCGTCGAGGTTCGTCACGGCGTGACGGCGGGCGATGCATGTCGTGTACTGGCAGGCGTGACGGCAGGCGATGCATGTCGCGCATCGGCAGCCGTCACATTCGATGCGCACGGCCGGCGCCTGCCGGGGGCGAGCGTCGTGCTCGCCGATGTGAATGGGGCGCCGTTGAGGCCGCTGGCGGAATCCGGGGTGCGCGCGTCATGGCGCGATGCCGGCAGCGGGCAGCTCACGCCGCCGCGGCCGGACGGTACTTATCGCGTCGGCCCGCATGGCGGCACGATGACGGTCGCGGCAGCGGATGCCGAGATGGCCGATCCGGTTGTGATGAAGATCCTCCATCCGTGACGGGCCGTGCCTGCTCGCGTTTCCTGATCGTCGCAGTCGCATACCGCACGGCAGCGCGTGACGTATCACGCGACGGGCCGCCAGCGCGGCCCATCCGTCACTCGCCCTGTTCGGCGCGCGCGAAGATGTCCCAGCTTGCCATGAACAGTGCGGCAATCAGCGGCCCGATCACGAAGCCGTTGATGCCGAACAGCGCCATCCCGCCGAGCGTCGACAGCAGCACGACCCAGTCGGGCATCTTGGTGTCCTTGCCGACGAGGATCGGCCGCAGCAGGTTGTCGACGAGCCCGATCACGCCGCCGCAGAACGCGACGAGGATCACGCATTTCCAGATCTCGTCGATCATCAGAAAATAGATGGCGGCCGGCACCCACACGAGGCCCGCGCCGATCGCGGGCAGCAGAGACAGGAACGCCATCAGCGCGCTCCACAGCACGACACCCTCGATCCCGAGAATCCAGAAGATCAGCCCGCCGAGCGCGCCCTGCACGAGCGCGACCGCGATGTTGCCCTTCACGGTCGCGCGCACGACCGTCGTGAACTTCGACAGCAGCAGCTGCTTGTGCTCGTCGTCGAGCGGCAGCGCACGGCGCACGCGGCGGCCGATCTCGCCGCCGTCGCGCAGCAGGAAGAACACCATGTACAGCATCACGCCGAAGCTGATCACGAACTGGAACGTGTTCTGGCCGATGACGAGCGCCTGGGCCGCGACGAACTGGCTGATCTGCGCGGCACCGTCGGTGAGCCTCCTCTGGATGCCGGTGAGGTTGGTCATCCCGTATTTCGCGAGCAGCCGCTGGATCGACGTCGGCAGCGCGTGGATGATGTCCTGGTAGTACTGCGTATAGTTCGGCTGCGCGGTCTTGATCTCCTGGTACACGTACGCGATTTCCTGCACGAGCGTCGCGGTGACGAACACGAGCGGCAGGATCACGATCAGGATGATCAGCGTCAACGTGACGAGTGCGGCGAGATTGCGCCGCTTGCCGAAGCGGGCGGCGAGCCAGCGCTGCACCGGCTGGAACAGGATCGCCAGAATGGTGCCCCAGAAGACCGCGCCGAAGAACGGTGTGAGAATCCAGCAGAGTCCGACGGTGACGACGAACAGGAGCAGATAGAAGAATTTTTGGTGGTCGTTTCCGCTATCCATGATGGCATTCGCGTGAGGGTGAAGACTGAAGGCCCGGCACGTGTCCGGGACGGCCCGAACCGGAGTATGCCCGCAAAGGCGCCGCTGTCATAGGTGCGGCCGCTGTGCTCAGACGAAAACGCCGCGGCCGAAGCCGCGGCGCTGCAGGAAAGCGGATGCGGCGCCGCACCTATGACAGCGCCGCATCGATTCGTCAGATGTCGAGTTTCGAAACCTTCGTGCCGTTCACCGACAGGTCGCCCATCAGGCCGGCGTTGGTCAGCACCAGCACTTCGACCGGCGCAGTGGCCGTGGTCGTGTCGACCGCGCCGTTCGCGCCGACCTTGACGACCGCGACCGACGCGTCGGCACCGGCCGACCAGCCTTCGGACTTGCGGAACGTGTCGAGCGAATCCTGCGTCATGAACAGGAACACGATCGCCTTCGATTGCGCGCCGGCCTGCAGGCCGACCGACAGCGACGACGTGTTGTAGTAGCCGACCGTCGCGCCGCCGACGCGCAGCGCGCCGTTGCCGGTCTGGCCGCCGACGATGAAGCCGGCCTGCAGCACGCTCGGGAACACGAGCACGCCGCGCGACTTCGAGACGAGTTCACGCGAGCCCGGCACCGTCGAATAAAGGCGCGACAGCGTTGCGTTCACGCTCGCATCGATCGATTCGCGTTTCGACGCGTTCGCGGCAGGCGGCGGATTCTTGTCGGGCGTGGTGGTACAGCCGGCGAGGGCGAGGCTGCCGAGCACGACAGCCGCCGCGGCTTTCATCACGAGCGTCTTTTGCATGTTTGTTCTCCTTCGTTTCGGATTGAGGGCGGCACGACAGGTAGCCGGGATCAACGGCGGGCGAGGAGCAGGCCCGCCACGAACGCGAGGCCGGCGACGACGCCCGCGGTCTGCCACGGGTTGTCATGCACGACCTGCGACACGCGCTCCGCGGAATCGCGCAGCCGGGCGGCCGCGGAATTCGATGTGGCATCGAGGGTGCTGCGCGCGTCGTCGAGACGCGACTGCACGCGCTTGCGCAACGCGGCAATGTCGCCGTCGCCATCGTTCTTCAACAGATCGTCGAGCTCGTCGACGAGCTCGCGCAGATCGTCCTTCACGTCCGCATGCAGGTCGCGCGCGGCGGCACGCGTGCTGCGTCCCACGCGGCGGCCGGTGCGGCGGATGTCCGACAGTCCGCGGTCCAGCTTGTGTTCGATCGAGTCGGTGAGCGCCATGGTGATCATCCTCCTATGAACCAAGCAAATTGAAGATAAGAAGAATCGCTGCAATCTGTGTGATTCTTTCAATGCGGGGGAGTTTCGAGACAATCGTTCGAATCATCGGCGCAAAGCCCGCAGAGCCCCGCCAGGCCTGACGCGGCGGGAGAGAATTTTTTTCGCTGCGCGGGCGGGTGTTGCGCCGATGGCTTGCGCGGCGTGCGGCTCGCGTTCGCTGGCCGGGTAAAAGTGATGCGAACTGTAAGGTCGATCGGTAAATTCCGCTTCCCGGTGACGGGCCTTCTTGGCGGGCGTGCGTGATGGCGCGAACCAGCTCGCGCGGCCGCTCGCGCCCGATCATTCGCAGCCGCGCGTGCGCCGCATGGCGACGCCGATGCCGGCCGCCGAGAGTGCAAGCAACAGCCACGTATCGGCGCCGCCCGCGCTCGTCGAACCGGCGCCCGATCCGCCGGACGTACTGTTGTCCTGGACCGGCGATGTGTTGCGATCGGCGAGCGCGAGATCGATCACCACCGGATCGTGGTCGGACGCACGGTACGAATCCGGCGCGTAGTAGCTCGATTGCTGCGCGGGTGTCTTGTAATCCAGTGTGTACTGCAGCGCGACGGGTTCGTCGGCGTTGATGTGCCAGTCATGCACGGCCTTCACGTGCGCGGCGAGCGCCGGTGTCGCGAGCGCGTGGTCGAGGTAGCCCGCTTCGCCGCCGTAGACGTAGCTGTACGCATCGTCGCCGAGAAAGCGCGCGGCGAGATTCACGAAGCCACGCGATTCGAGCGTGCGGATCGGGTCCTCCTTCGCGTAGCTGTTCAGGTCGCCGATCAGCAGCACGCCGTCGGCCGCCGCGCCGGTCGGCGCACCCGCGAGCCAGTCGGCGATGCGCTCGGCCGCACGCGTGCGGGTTGCGTTCCAGCAACCTTGGCCGTCCGCCTGGTCGAGGTCCGCACCCGTCGCGTTCGGACAGTTCTTCGATTTCAGGTGATTGACCGCGACCGTGACGGCGCGGCTGCCGCCGATGCGCCGGAACGTCTGCGCGAGCGGCTGCCGATTCAGGTTGTCGATCGCGAGCGTCGCCGCGCGGCCGGTCGGCTCGACCGTGCGGCTGTCGTACAGCAGCGCCACCGAGATCGCGTCGCCGCCGAGCCGCGGCGTGCCGGGCTCGACCACGCGCCAGTGCTCGCCGAGCTGCGCCGCGAGACGCCGTATCGCGCTCGCGCCGCCGTAACCGTTGTTCGCGATTTCCATCAGGCCGATCACGTCGGCGCGCATCGCGCGCAGTGCCGCGACGATCTTCGGCTCCTGCCGTGCGAATTCGGCGGGCGTTTTCGCGCCGCGGTTGTCGGGCGCGTCGAAGCCGCCGCCGCGACCGTCGCCGTTGAAGTAATTCTGCACGTTGAACGACGCGACCCGGAGGTCGGCGTCGGCGTGACGCGCGGGCGTATCGGTGCGCGGGTTCGCGGCCGCGTCGAACGTGGGCGCCGCGTTGCCCGGCACCGGCTGCAGCCGCCACGCGTTGTAGCGCATCTCGAGCACGCCTTCGACCCCGCGCACCGTATAGCCCGCGCGCAGCGTGTGCGCGGCGCTCAGCGCGGGCGGCGGGTAGGGCACCGTGGCGGGGTTCTGCTTGTACGAGCCGTCGTCGAGGACGATCCGGTTGCGCGCATTCGCGTCCGCCTGCACGGCAGCCTGTGCCGGCGCGACGACATGTGTCGGCGTGCGCAGCCGGCCGTTGCTGAGCACGATGCTGCCGTAGCGGCCGAGTTCGTACGTGTCGCTGACTGTCAGCGTCTGCGGCAGCCGCACCAGCATGCCCTCGTATGCGGCGAATGCCGACGTGGCCGCGACGGGCAGCGTCAGCGTGGCCGGCGTGACCGTTTGTCCGCGCGCGCAGACGGCGATGCCGCCCGACAGCGTGAGCTGCGTCTGGCCGAATTTCTCGTCGACCTTGCCGGTCACGTGGACGAGATCGCCGGCCGTCGCGCGTGTTTTCGGCGCGTAGACGAACAGGCCTTCCGAGACGCCCGGCCGGTGGCGGCGCTGCGCGTCGGCCTGCTGAACGAAGAACCCGCCGAAACCGTCGGTGCCACCGAAATCCGCGGTGACGACCGCTTCGATCGATGTCGTCTGTCCGGCCAGCGGCGATGGAGCGGCGCTGCCCCGGAGGTCGACGATGGGCGTCGCCGCGCCGCCGCAGGCGGCGCTGACCGGCAACGCGGCGACGGCAACGGGGGCCAAAACGGCGAGGGACGAGGCAAGGGCGAACGATGGCAGCGTGTGGCGCATGGGACGGTCCGTATGGCGGAAGGGGTGAAAGGTTGGTAACGCATGGTGACAGCAAGATGTAATGAAGTGGCGGGAACAGGCCGTTCGGCCAGTGCCGGTTGGCCAGGGATGGCGCGATTGGCCGCGGGATGCCGCAATATCACTGCGTGCAGCGGCCGCACAACACGCCGAAATCCGCACCGCGCGGGTTGATTGACGCCCGCGCGGTTGCTCGTTTCCGCGAGAACTCGATGAAGTGACCGATACCCGATCGATGCCGATGCCGATGCCGATGCCGATGCCGATGCCGATGCCAGCGCCACCTCCATCGCGTTCCCGCACAGCGCCGTCGCATTGCGACGGCATGCGGCTCGTCGATCCCGGCTGGCTCGCAGTGTGCGTGGCCGTGGTCGGCCTGCAGTGCCTGCCCGCGTCGATCACAGCGGCGCTCGTCTACGACCGCGCGGCGATCACGGCCGGGCAGGGGTGGCGAGTTGCAACCGGTCATTTCGTGCATCTTGGCTGGGCGCACGCGTGGCTCAACGTCGCGTGCCTGGCCGCGTGCGCATGGCTGGCCGGACGCGACGCGGGTGGCCTGCGCACGATCTTCGCGCTCGCCTGCGGCACGGGCGCGCTGTTGTGGTTCGGCGCGCCGCAGGTCGAGCGTTATGCGGGCCTGTCAGGTGTCGTCTATGGCGCGCTCGCGTATGTGCTGAGCGCCGTTGCGGGCCGCCGGATGCCTGCGTGGCTCGCGGCCTGCGCGTTTGCCATGCTCGCCGCCCGGGTCGGTTGGCAATGCCTGTACGGCACGCCGGCTGCGGAAACGGCGTGGCTCGGCGGGCCGGTTGCGCCGGCGGGGCATGCGGCGGGGCTGGTCGTGGGTGTCGCATGGGCGGGCGTGACCGCGTGCGAGGCGCGTCGGCGCCGTGTGCGATCGCATGGACCGTTGCACACCACCGGCTCAAAATAGCGGTCATCTGCGGCGAGCCGCGACCCGCGATCAGCACTAGCGATCAGCACCCGCGATCCGAAACCCGCGAATACGAAGCACGCGAACACAAAGCACGCACTGCAACGAAACATCGAAACCAACAGGTGGTCCACACTCCGACCCCGGCCGGCCCGACCGCCACCCCCTTCCGAGGAGAGCTTCATGGCTTACATGCTGTTGATTGTCGAACCGACCGACCAGCGCGCCGACCGCACGCTCGCCGACGGGCAAGCGCTCTACGCGCGGATGCAGGACTTCGCGGAAGGCCTGAAGGCGCGTGGCGTGCTGCGCGCGGTCGAGTCGCTCGAACGGACGGACCGCGCGACGCGCGTGCAGGTGCGCGACGGCGAGACGCGGCTCATCGACGGGCCGTTCGCGGAGGCGAAGGAGATAATCGGCGGCTTCTTCCTCGTCGACGTCGACACGCACGCGGAAGCGCTCGAAATCGCGCGCCAGTGCCCGGCTGCGCAGTGGTGCACGGTCGAGGTGCGCGCGGTCGGTCCGTGCTTCCTCTGATCACCGGGTCTGGGTATTTACCCTGATTCGTCGTGCCACGCGTCGATCCGGCCGTGACTCGTGCGTCGTCCAGATATGGCGCCGGTGGGCCGGCGTCGCCGACAACTGAAACCAGGAGCGAACGATGCGATTCATGATCATGGTGCGGGCGAATGCCGTCAGCGAATCCGGCGCACCGCCGGACAACCGTCTGGTCGAGGTGATGACGACCTATCACGAGGAACTGGCGAAGGCCGGCGTGCTGCTCGACGCGACGGGCCTGCAGCCGAGCGCGACGGGCTGGCGCGTGCATTACGTCGGCGGCAAGGGCACGGTGATCGACGGCCCGTTCGCCGAGACCAAGGAGCTGATCGCCGGCTATACGCTGATCCAGGTGCGCTCGCGCGACGAGGCACTGGAGTGGTCGCGCCGTTTCCCCGCGCCGTTCGGCGTGGAGATGGACTGCGAGGTCGAGGTGCGTCAGTTGATGGAGCTCGACGAGCTTACGCCGAGCGACGCGGTCGAACGGTTCCGCGAACTGCAGGCCGCCCGCGGCAACGCAGTCTGAACGCGAACCCGCAAGGAGCGTACACATGCACAAGCAGATCTTCATCAACCTGCCGGTGGCCGACCTGCCGCGCGCGCAGGCGTTCTATGCGGCGCTCGGCTTCGAGCCCGTGCCCGCGTTTACGAACGACCAGGCAGCCTGCATCCGGATCAGCGACATGATCTTCGCGATGCTGCTCGTCAGGCCGTTCTTCCAGACCTTCACCGACAAGACCATCGTCGATCCCGCGACCCACGTGCAGGTGCTGCCGTGCCTGTCGTGCGAGAGTCGCGGCGAAGTCGACGCGGTCGTCGCGAAGGCGCGCGCGGCGGGCGGCACGACACCACGCGCGCCGCAGGAATATCCGGGGATGTATGGCCACGCGTTCGCCGATCCGGACGGCCACGTGTGGGAACTGACGTACATGGCGCAGGACGCGGCCGCGCAGGGGCCGGCGTCGTGACGCATGCGGCGACGCATCGCGCGATCGAGGCCGTCTGGCGAATCGAGGCGCCGAAGATCATCGCGCGGGCCGCGCGGGTGGTGCGCGACGTGGGCGTCGCGGAGGAGCTTGCGCAGGACACGCTCGTCGCGGCGCTCGAGCACTGGCCCGTCGATGGCGTGCCGGACAATCCCGCTGCATGGCTGATGACGGCCGTGAAGCGGCGCGCGCTCGACCGGGTCCGCCAGGAATCGCTGCACGCGGCGAAGCGCGACCAGCTCGGTCACGAACTCGACGCGCTCGAAGCGCACGTGGTGCCCGATATCGCGGACGCGCTCGCCGACGCGCGCGACGACGACATCGGCGACGACCTGCTGCGGCTGATCTTTACCGCCTGCCACCCGGTGCTGTCGAAGGACGCGCGCGTCGCGCTGACGTTGCGGCTGCTCGGCGGGCTGACGACGGACGAGATCGCGCGCGCGTTTCTCGCGTCCGAGCCGACGATCGCGCAGCGGATCGTGCGCGCGAAGCGCACGCTCGCGGCGGCGCACGTGCCGTTCGAGGTGCCGGCTGCCGACGCGCGGCCGGCGCGGCTCGCGTCGGTGCTCGAAGTGATCTACCTGATCTTCAACGAAGGCTACGCGGCGACCGCCGGCGACGACTGGACGCGTCCGGCGCTGTGCGACGAAGCGCTGCGGCTCGGCCGCGTGCTCGCGGGGCTCGCACCCGACGAGAGCGAGGTGCTCGGGCTCGTCGCACTGATGGAACTGCAGGCGTCGCGGATGCATGCGCGCACCGACGCGCAGGGCCGCCCGGTGCTGCTGCTCGACCAGGACCGCAGCCGCTGGGAACCGCTGTTGATCCGGCGCGGCCTCGCCGCGCTCGATC